>NZ_DBMAFI010000033.1:0-34847 GCF_057864385.1 Bilophila sp.
CGAAGTCGCGGGCACCAACCAGCGCCTCGACGACATCGTGATTACGCAGCTCAAGGATCACGGCAAACGCATCGCCGGGCAGGATGTCCGTATTTCGGCACTTGAAGCGGCGGAGAACAAACGCGCCGGGGGACTGTCCGTGCTTGCCGGCGTGGCTGCGGCGGCAGGCAGCCTCGGTGCGCTCATCATGAAGCTGATCGGCCCGATGTGAGCTGCCGGGAACAGAAAAGAGAGAGCCCCCAACTGAGGAAGGGGGCTTTGTTGTACACCCCACGCGTGTGGGGAAGACCTTATCGCTTTCGGTTACTGGCTGCGCGGACTGGAAACACCCCCACATGTGTGGGGAAGACCTTCGAGATACGTCTGCTGAAACCCCCGACCGAGAAACACCCCCACATGTGTGGGGAAGACACTAAACGCTCCTTGAACTTTTTTCTCCATACATTGATTGCTCCGAGAAAGCAAAGAGGGGAATCAGGCTGTACTCCGTGAGGGGAATCAGGCTGTACTCCGTAGAAGTCGTTCAGGGTGTTCCCTCTAGTCTCGGCGTGGCATGGTGAGGCCTGGAACGATTTTTCGGAGTTATCAAAATGGATCTGATTGTCGAAATGTGGCCTGTGGAGCGTCTGGTTCCCTACGCCCGGAACCCCCGCAAAAATGACGAGCAGGTCGGGAAGATGGCGGCGAGTATCCGGGAGTTCGGATTCCGTATCCCCATTGTCGCCAAGTCCGACGGCAGCGTCGTTGACGGGCATTTGCGGTTAAAAGCGGCCCTCATGCTCGGCTTGTCCGAGGTGCCCGTTGCCCTTGTGGACGACCTGACCGACGTGCAGGTGAAGGCGTTCCGCATCATGGCCAACAAGTCGGCGGAGTGGGCGGCATGGGATGACGGCTTGCTCAAGCTCGAACTCGAAGACCTCAAGGAACTGGATTATGACCTGCTGCTGACCGGGCATGAGCTTTTGGAACTCGACGATATCCTGAAGGACGCCGCCGAGCCTGAGCCGCCCGCCGTTCCCGAATCGTTCCCCGAATTTGATGAGGGGATCAAGACCTCCCACCAGTGCCCGAAGTGCGGCTATGAGTGGTAGCAAACCCCCGTACCGTGTTCCCCTCATGCGGGAGATTGAGGAGGTGCCCGGCAACGGGTTTTCCGTCGTTTCGACCTTTTCCGGCGGCGGGGGAAGCTGCCTCGGCTATCGGATGGCGGGGTATCGCGTCCTGTACGCCTCGGAGTTCATCCCGGAAGCGCAGAAGACCTATCGGCTCAACCATCCCGGCGTCTCTCTGGACGCGCGGGACATCCGGCAGGTCACGCCGGAGAGCATCCTTGAAATCGTCGGCAAGCGGACCGGAGAGATAGACCTCTTCGATGGATCCCCGCCGTGCTGCGCGTTCTCCGTCTGCGGCAAGCGCGAAAAGGGGTGGGGTAAGCCCCACCCCTACAGCGACAGGGCGCAGCGCGTGGATGATCTCTTTTTCGAGTACACGCGGCTGCTCAAGGGGCTCCGGCCCAAGGTGTTCGTCGCGGAGAACGTCAAGGGGCTTACTATCGGGACGGCCAAGGGGTACTTCAAGCTCATCCTGCGCGCCCTCAAGGAATGCGGTTACCGCGTGAAGGCCGCGGTACTCAATGCGCAGAACCTCGGTGTCCCGCAGAGCCGGGAGCGGCTGATCTTCATCGGTGTCCGCGAGGATCTGAACCGGGAACCCGTCTACCCGAAGCCTCTCCCCTATGTGTACACGCTGCGGGATGCGTTCGAGGGCTTGGAGAACGATCCGCAGGAGGTCGCCCGACTGCTTGAGGACGGGCGCCGCTACAAATGGGGGAAGGTGCTTTCCCTGCTTCCGCGTGACCCGTACAAGCCGTTGACGGGTGCCTCAGTGATGAACGGTTCCTACTTCAACCTGCGACGGGAGAGCCTCTACGCCCCCTGCGGGACGGTTTGCCAGATGAACGGGAACCCTTCCGCCTGTGGGAACAGCCACCCGCTCGAAGATCGGAAGTTCACCATCCCGGAATTGCGGCGGATCATGTCCATTCCCGACGACTTCATCCTGACGGGGACGTATGCCCAGCAGTGGGAGCGCCTCGGGCGCATGGTCCCGCCCGTGATGATGGGCCATATCGCAAAGACGATAGAGAGGGAAATCCTATGCCGCCTGTAGAGAAGAAAGCCCCACGGGGAAGGCCTCAAAAGGCATACAGCCCCAAGGAAGCCGGAGTGGTGCAGTCCATGTCACAGTACGGCGTCCCCCACGAGGACATTGCCGCGACCATCGGCATGTGCGTGGAGACGATGCAGCGCCTGTACAGCCATGAATTGGCGCAGGGCAGGGCGGTCGCCAACGCCAAGATCGGCAAGCGGCTTTTCGATAAGGCGATATCCGGCGACACCACCGCCCTCATCTTTTGGGCCAAGGTCCGCATGGGCTGGAAGGAAACGCAGAAAGTGGAGCCTTCATTGGGAGAGGGCGGGCCGGACGCACAGCGGGACTTTGAAGCTGTCATGGCGGTCTATCGCGGTGAGAAGTAGGCCGATCCTCCTGCCCTATCAGGCCCGCTGGCTTGAGGACGATTCCCGTTTCAAGATCGGCATGTTTTCCCGGCAGTCCGGCAAGACGTTCGTGGCGACGCTTGAAATCGTGCTCGATATGATCCGGGCGGAAATGGAAGGGCGCCGTACGCGCTGGCTTATCCTGTCTCGCGGAGAGCGTCAGGCGCGGGAAGCCATTGAGGAGGGCGTCGGGCTCCATCTCCGTGCGCTGGACGTTGCTTTCCGTGGCCTCCCTTCGGGGTTCAGGCTTGGCGAACGCACGGAATGCAAGGCTATGGAAGTCGCCTTCCGGGGCGGCTCCCGCGTGACGGCGCTCCCCGCGAACCCGGATACCGCACGCGGCTTTTCCGCCAACCTGCTTCTCGACGAGTTCGCTTTCCATCGGGACAGCAAGAAGATCTGGAAGGCCCTTTTCCCCGTCGTCTCGAAAAGCGGTTTGAAACTCCGCATCGTTTCCACGCCGAACGGCAAGGGGAACCGATTCTACGAGCTCATGACCGGGAAAGAAGGTGATCTTTGGTCCCGGCATGTCGTGGATATTTACCAAGCCGTTTCGCAGGGGCTGGATCGCAATGTCGACGAACTGAGGGAAGGCTGCGGCGACCCCGACACATGGGCGCAGGAGTATGAACTCCAATGGCTGGACGAGTCCACGGCATGGCTTCCTTTTTCGCTCATTACCGATGCCGAGGACGATGAGGCGGGGAAGCCTTCCCATTCCTGTGGTGGGCCGTGCTTCATTGGGGTGGACATCGGACGGCGGCGTGACCTGTTCGTCATTTGGGTTCTGGAAAAGGTGGGCGACGTGCTCTGGACGCGGGAAATCGTCGAGCGCCGGGGGGCGACGTTTGCGGAACAGGATGCAATCCTTGACGACGTATTCGCCCGGTACAATGTGGCTCGTTGCTGCATGGACCAGACGGGCATGGGTGAGAAGCCGCTTGAAGACGCGCAGCGGCGCCACGGCGCATCTTGCGTCGAGGGCGTGCTGTTCACGGCGACGAACAAGCTGGCCTTGGCCACGCTCGGCAAGGCGGCTTTCGAGGAGCGCAAGATACGCATCCCCATGGGCGTGCAGGCGCTCCGGGCCGATCTTCATAAGCTGAGGAAGGTGAGCGGGCCGACGGGAGCCCCTCGGTTCGTCGCTGACTCGGATTCGGACGGGCACGCCGACCGGACATGGGCCTGTTTCCTTGCCGTCTCCGCGTCGAGTTCCCCCGGATTTGAGTATGGCTATACTCCGGCGGGCGCACGGGACGACTTTTACGGGATGGACGATGACGACGATGCAAGAGGAGCATGGTAATGCCGATGCTGTATGATGCCGACGGGAACCCGATAGATAAAACGAGGCTTGTGGAAGAGATCGCCGCACCCACGGTGACGGGGGTTCGGCAAATCCTGTCCGGGCATCCGGCGCAGAACCTTTCTCCGCGCCGTCTTGCCGCGTTGCTGCTTGCCGCCGAGCAGGGCGACGCCGTGGCCTATCTTGAGCTTGCCGAGGAGATGGAAGAGAAGGATCTCCATTACCGTTCGGTCCTTTCCACGCGCAAGTTGCAGGTGTCGGGCCTCCCCGTGACGGTTGAGGCGGCGTCCGATGCCGCCGAGGACGTGAAGGCGGCCGACCTCGTGCGCGACTTCCTGAGCACGGGCGTCCTCGCCAACGCCATGCAGGATATCCTCGACGCCGTGGGCAAGGGCTTTTCCGCCTGTGAAATCCTGTGGGATACGGAAGGGAAGGCGTGGTATCCTTCCTCGATCCTCTGGCGAGATCCCCGGTGGTTTGAGTTCGACCGTCTGGACGGCGTGACGCTCCGGCTCAAGGGCGAAAACGGCCTTCCGGAACCGCTCGCACCCGCGAAGTTCATCACCCACGTCCACAAGAGCAAGAGCGGGCTCCCCATCCGGGGAGGACTCGCCCGGCCTGTGGCGTGGTACTATCTCTTCAAGAATTTTGGCATCAAGTCGTGGGTGCAGTTCGCGCAGGTCTTCGGCTTCCCGCTGCGGCTCGGGCGGTATGATGCCCACGCCACGCCGGACGAGAAGGAAAAGCTCCTCCGAGCCGTCCGTAACATCGCGCAGGATGCGGCGGCGATCATCCCCGCGAACATGCAGATCGAGTTCCAGTCCACGGACGTGCGTGGGAACGTGACCGTGTTCGAGGGCATGGCTTCTTATTTCGATAAGCAGATTTCCAAGATCGTGCTGGGCCAGACGGGGACCACGGACGTGGGCCAGCACGTCGGCACGGCGAACGCCCACGAGAAGGTCAGGGAAGACATCGAGGCGTCGGACGCCGCGCAGCTCTCCGCGACGCTCAACCGCGATTTGGTGCGACCCCTCGTCGACCTGAACCTTGGCCCCCGCAAGCGGTATCCCTACCTCAAGGTCGCCCGCGAGAAAAAAGAGGATGTGAGCGCGTTGGTGGACAACATCGTGAAGCTCGCCGCCGTCGCCCCGAACTTGGTGGAGGTATCCGTCATCCGTGACAGGCTCGGCGTACCCGAACCCGCAAAGGGTGCCGAGGTTATCGGGATGAAGCCATCCGTACCGTCTTCACCTGAACTCCCTGATGGTCTGCCGCCCGTTCCTCCTGCGCCACACAAGGCCGCTCAAGCCGTCCAGTCTCCGCAGCCCACCCCCGCGCCGGATCCGATCAGCCTTGCCGTGCAGGAAGAACTGGACGGATGGGAGCCGCTGGTGTCGCCGTTGGTCAATCCAATCCTCGCGCTTGCCGCGCGGTGCTCGTCCTACGAAGATTTCCTTGCCGGGCTTCCCGGCGTCCTGAAGGAACAGGACGCGGCGCCGCTGGCCCGTTCCCTTTCTTTCGCCATGTTCGATCAGCGCGTGAAGGGCGGCGGCAATGGAAGGGCGTAGTTTCCCTTCCATCCCGTTCGACGAGGCGGTCAGGGCGCTCAGGCGGCGCGGCACGAACCTCTTTCCCTCGGAGCATTGGGCGTCCGTTTGGCAGGAGCAGCATCAGGCCGGGTTTACCGTGGCGCGTTCCGCCGGGTTCGACATCGTAAAGGACATCCATACCGCGCTTGTGGACGCGATGGAACGCGGCAGGACGTTCGACGACTTCAAGCGCGGGCTCATCCCCGTGTTGCAGAAAAAAGGTTGGTGGGGCGACACTACCGCCGTTGACCCGAAGACTGGGGAACGGCACACGGTGCGGCTCGGCAGCGTCCGGCGGCTGGAGACCATATTCGACACGAATATGAGCGTGTCCTTTGCCGAGGGGCGTTGGGAGCAGCAGCAAGCGGTCAAGGACGCCTTCCCGTATTTGCGTTACACGGGGATCCTCGACAGCAGGATCAGGCCGCAGCACCGCCGCTGGCACGGGACTATTTTGCCGATCGACCATCCGTGGTGGAGGACGCACTACCCCCCGAACGGCTGGAAGTGCCGTTGCGACGCCATGAGCGTGTCTTTGGACGACATGCGGCGGTATGGCTGGAAGGTGAGCGGCGCCCCGGAAGACGGAGGCACGGTGACGTGGATCAACCCGGCTACCGGGGATGTGATTGAAGTCCCCGACGGCATCGATCCGGGGTGGGCCTACAATCCGGGGAATACCGACCGGGCGGCGCAGCTTGCCAAACTCGCTATGGATAAGCTCGTCACGCTCCCCGCCGAGGTCGGCGCGGCGGCGGTGGCGGAACTGGCCTTTGCCTTCCCGCAGGTCGAGCGGGAGCTTGGCGGCTGGCTCGAAGGCATTGCGGCGCGGGTGGCGGTCGGGGATTTCAGGACCACGGGCGAGCGCCGCGTGGTGGGCGCATTTGCAGACGACGTGCTGCGTTTTTTGGAAGGAAAGGGCTTAATCCCGACGACGGCGGCCATTTCCATTTCCGACGCCGATCTCACGCACGCCCTGCGATCGGCCAAGGTCGATCCCTTGCCGCCGGACGTGTGGAAGCGTCTGCCAAGTCTGCTGGTCGAACCTGAGGGCATCTATTGGGACAGGCAAAATTGACCAATGTCGTGATAAGTGGGAATAGAAAAACGTGATAACTTGGGATTTCATGGGATATAGTTTTGGGGAATCTGTAATTTCATTGACGAATATGTAACAGAAAGAGGGGGATTGCCTCCCCCTCTTTTTCCTTCTCCCCTCTTACCTTACCGCGGCGGCTTCGGCCCTGGCCTTCTTCGCCCCGGTTATGATTATCTTCTCGATTTCCGGTGCAAGCTCTGTCATGGACGCCGCAAACGACTTGACCAGGTCAGGTGGAAAGCCATTCCAGGAGCCTGCCGTCTTCTCAAAAATCCGAGCCATTTCCCGTATTCCGCGAGAGATGCCCCAGGCGGCCCCGGCATCAAAGCCAGCACTGAAGGCCGCATCCCGCATTTTCTTGATTCTTTGCTGTTCCTGCCTGATATATTCCGCTTCGTCTTGCGCGCTCCAAAATGGGGTTCTGGTCTCAGGCATCCTTACCTCCTTCCTTGTGACCTGTGATGTATTTGCGGTTTTCGGCGTTGAGCGCATCGCAGCAGATACGCAGAATATGCTCTGCCGCTTCGGGCTTCTTCTTATCCTTGAAGACGATGCAGACAAGCCGCCCGTCCCGGCGGTCTTTTATGGCCGGAATACCCGCGTTGCTATGGGCTGGAAAAAAGCGATTCAGTCCCATTTTTCGTCTCCGAACAGTTCTACGGCAAAGATTCGCTGCTTCCCCTTGGCGGGAGTGAAGGCGGTTCTTTCGGCTCCCGTTACGGGCCAATACCAGCAGCACGGCCAGGCGATATATGGTTTTCCTTCGTTCGGGGTTTTATCCCACAAAGGGCGGCCGAACCTGACCCGCCCAATGAAGCCACCAAGAGGAAGAGTCAGCGGGCCGAAAATCCGGCTGGCCGCTTCCTTTTCTTTTCTGCCCATAGCGACCGGAGTGTGCAGCCACAACCATTGATTCCAGTATCTTTCCGGGAGCCGCCATAAACGAAATTCCGCAGACTTTTCCCGGCGCAAAATCAATTCTGCCCAGGGCTGGCGAATGGATATTGCATATTTGGGGAAAGACCGCGGCCTCTTCAAATGGGTAAGCATGGACGTTTTCCTTTCGGCTGCTCATCAGGCCGGAGCCGCCACGCCCCGGCGACGGCCCCGCGAGGGGCCGTTTCGCTTAGTTGTGTTCTTCTATAAAAGGCAGACTGCGGCGGTAGCTGAACGGGCCGAGCCGAAGCTCGATAATGATTTCCTCGCGTCCGTCCCTGATATGCCGTACTTCGCAGCCTTCCAGAGAGTGAAGGATGCCAACGGCTCCGAACAGGACAGCCCCGAACGTGACGCCAATCATCGCCAGCCCAGCCGACACATATCCGGCGGCTTTGCAGTTCAAAAGGTTCGCAAGTACGAAACCGATACCGGAAAGCCCTCCGCAAAGCGTGAATATGCCAAGCCACATATCAACGGCCTTATCCATAACTAACCCATGCCAGCGGCGTCTTGCAGCGCCCGCACGGTCATTTCCGCCGATTCTTCACCGCCGGAGAGTTCGACAAACTCCTGCCAGTGGTTTTCAATCAGCATGACCAGGGCGGCCTCGTCTATTGTGTCCTTATCCATGCAGGGCCTCCTTGAAGTCCTTTCCGGGTGAGAAAACAACCTTCCTGCCCGCGGGAATCTCGATTGCTTCCCCGGTTCTTGGATTGCGCCCGGTGCGGGCGTTGGTTTCCTTCACCTTCAATTTGCCCAAGCCGGGCAGAGAAACCTCCCCACCAGCAAGCAGTTCAGCGGCGGCTACGGAGCAGAACGCTTGCAGGGCCTTTTCCATGTCAACAATCCTAAGCGGGCGGTTATGCTCTTCCTTGACTGTTTCCGTTGCCTGTTTGATAAACTCGGTCTTGTCCATGATGTTCTCCTTTCATATTATTGAGGAAGCGGCGAAGCTGCCGGCATGGTGACAAACTCTCTGCGGAGGCGTTCCTGTATGTCGGGGTCATCCAGACGGTCAATCCATTGTTTCAGCGTTTCGATAACGCGCTGGAGGTCTTTCACTCCGCAGGCATTGGCGCTCTTTTTCGTTATCCGCCGGATATAAGCGGAAACGGCCTGTTCAGTCTTGCTTTTGACAATTCCCTCGTCGTACATGCTGAACCACAGGCTTTTGATTTTCCGAAGCTGGGGGTCTGTCGCGGTATGAAATCCTGCCTCGCGCATCCGCCGGAGGACTTCCTTTAGCTGGTAGGCGTTGAGTTCTTTTGTTGACGTCTTGCCGCTGACGCCTTCCAGCAGGGCGCGGTAATCCTCGTCAGACATGCCGAGCTTGCGGCGGCCTGTCTGTATGGCCTTGACAAGTCCGCTGGTGTTTATGGTCATTGCGCCCCCCCTTCAGCCGCGGCGAGGGCTTCGTCGCGGGTATCGCAAAAGAACTCGTCCACCTGTTCCAGCCTGCACCCGGCCTGAGCGAGCTTTTCCGGGGAAAGCTCACGCAAGGCCATTTTGTCGACCTCCTGCTTTGTACGGACGCAGGCGGCCAGTTCCGGGTCTTCAGAGTTCTTCAAAATGCCGAGCACCTGTTCCCAAGTGATTTTCTTCAGCGGCTTGGGAGTGGGCGGCGTCAATCTGAACCCGATAACGCCAAAATTCAGCGTTATGGAGCGTTTCTTGCTGAATAGTTCGGCCTTGTTTGCTTCACCGAAGCGGGTAAGGGCCTGACGCATGATTTCAAGGTCTTCCAGAATAGGCTCCGCCTGTTCAGCGCATTTCAGCTTCAGGGCGTCAATGTCTTCCTTCATTCCAAGTTCAAGCAGAGCAAGCTCACGCTCACGCGCCTTGACTCGTGCCAGCATGGCGTCCGCCTCGTTCAAGTTGTGGACGGTCGGAATATTCAGAACCGGTTTCGCTCGCTTGCCATTTTCTCCCTCCTGGGCTTCTTGAAGTGCTTTGAAAAAATTGTTTGCCGCCTTGCCGTTCAGATTGATTCCCGTTACTCTGCCGTTTTTCATCCTAATTGTGATGGAGCTCCGCATGGCTGCCTCCTTTCAAAAGAATGTTGCCTGTTTCGGCGCTTCCGCCATTTCCCGGCGCTTCAACTCCTCGTCGACCTCGCGTTCAAGGGCTTTCGCCCTGTTCAGGTCGGACGGCGCACGAATCAGCAGATATGTATTCTGAGCAAGCCGCATCCTGCGCACCAGTTCAACAAATTCCCGGTCTGTCATGTTACACCTCCTATTGCCGCACCATGCGCACAACATCCGCCGTGACCTGCTTTTCCCCCACGCTGGCCGCAAGGTTCAGCGCGGCCGTGGCAAGGTTCGCAATCATGAGCGGATAGCCCATATAAATGCCGTCCCCCCGACTATCGGGCGACACGGTGAGATTTACGCGGATTTCTTCAATACCGTCCGGGCTGAAGGCCGCATTGAAATCCGCCCCCGCGTGCTCGAAACGGTGGCGAAGGTACGCGCCGGGGTCTGCTATGGCGGATAAGTGAACCACGTCGCACCGCTGCACGACTTCGCGGACGCTGGCATCCGTGACGCGGAGCTTCTTTTCAAGCTCGGTCTGGCCTATCAGGATGATGGAAAGCAGGCGGGCCAGGCCGTCCTTCAGTTCGTGAAAACGCTTCAAAGACTTGAGCGTGTGCCTGTGCAGGTCGTGCGCTTCCTCAATAATCAGGCAGTGCCGCATCCCCGCCGTGTGGCTGGCCTTCAGGATTTCATGCAGGCGGCGGAACCGCATTTCCGGGCTTGAAGGAATCTTTGCCCCCGGCTGCACCGTGCTGATAATGGCCTCGGCAATGTGCGAGGAACGCAGCGGCTTGCCCTGGGACTCATTGGCGGCCATTGCCAGGGTGTAAGGTTCAATGATGATGACGGGCAGGTTTTCGTCATGTATGCGCGTGACAAGCTCGTCCTTGAGCGTTGACTTGCCGGAGCCGGATTCCCCGACCAGGGCGAGAAAACCGCTTCCGGTCGCCGCCTGATACAGCGTTTCACGGGCAAAACGGATATCGGGAGACATGAACACGTCGGCGGATGTTTCCGGGTCGGCAAAGGGATTGCGCACCAGCCCGAACGTCTGCCGGGCTTGCATGGTGAGCGTTTGCTTGCGAAGAATCATAGGTTCCTCCTGTTCCGCCGTTTCTTCCGGGGCGGATTCCGGTTTCTGTTCCAATTCCTTCAGAGCCGTTTCCATGTCGCTTTCCGCCTTGCCGTGGGCGGCCGCGAGGGAAAGCATGGCTTCCCGGATTTCCGGCCAGCGCCTTTTAGGGAGCGTCCCGTGGTTCAAAAGCTGACTGAGCGCCGCCGGGGATATGCCGAGCTCTTCCGCCAGCTTCCGGCGTGAAGGAGCGAAATCGGAAAGGAGTTCCTTTATTGACATGCCGTTCTCCTTTCGCCTTCGGCGGGGATGAAGGTCAGCACGGAGGCGCGCCGGGGCATGAACTTCTCGCACATGCGGGCGACCACGTTTTCAATTTCCTTCCCCGGTACGGAATCCGGGTAGCGGGTGGAAAGCCATTCCATGCAGGCCGCGGCGTTCGCATCGTTCCAGACGTCCGGGTGTTCGCGTTTCATCATGACCGCGAACGCGACGCGCGACATGGGCATGGGTTCCGCCGTGGGCGCGGCCAGCTTGACGGGCTGCCCCGTCCTGCCGAGATACAGGGGCGCTTCTTTCACGTCGGCCATAATATTTGTGACCGATGACGGCCGCTTGCCCGCATTGTGCAGGCGTTCCGCCTCTTCCGCGGAGTCCACGCCGTAAGCCTGCTTTTTGATTTCTTCCAGAACCTTTTCCGAGTGAGTCTTCGGCATGGCCCTGTAACATTCGCCGAACACCGGAGCGGACAAGTCCTGATTGTACTGGTCCGTTTCCATCGGGGCGATATTGAACCGCTTTTCCGTACCGTCCGGCATATCCATCACGGCGACAATTTCCGGGGCCTTGAACGGGTTCAGCAGCACCCGCACGGATTCCCTTGCACTCAGGCCGTGGTAGGCCAGTTCCCGCAGGTCATAACTGCGGACGCCGTGGCTCGTGTGCGTGTTCACGGAAATAACAAAGTCGGTTCCCACGTTCCGGCGTTCCGTCTTCCATTGGGCAATGGCTTCCAGCACGTCCCGCGGAACCGTGCGCAGTTGCTCTTCCCGGATGGTCAGCCATGCGTTGTTGCGCGTCGTCTTCAGTCGGGAATGTTCGGCCCGTGCGCAGAAGTGCCGCCGCCAGCGGTCCGCCTCGCTTTGCAGATAGGCCACGTCCGGCACGTCAATAAAGCGCAGGCGGCTTTCAAACTGCTTTTCAATAATGTCCTGGTGGACTTCGACCGCGCCTGTAGCGTTTGCCGCGCCGGGCGCGTGGTGAATAAGCCGGATGTCCAGTTGTTCGCAGAAGTTCGTTATCAGCGACGCGGTATTGGCCGGGCCGGGGTCCGTGTAAAGGATGGACGGCAGTCCGTGCGCCGGGTCATGGTGGCCGCGGTCGGCAATGAACTCTATCAGGGTACGCAGGACGCCCTCGGCGGTTTCGCCCGCGGCCTGCTCGTACCTGACATAAAAGGCGTTGGAGGTATGGTCGACAACGACATAGCGCACAATGCGCCGGTTGCCGATTTCAGCAAGGTTTTTCGGTTTCTTCGCGTTGTAGGAACGCTCGTCCAGAAAGACGACGCGCTTTGTGCCGCGTATGCGGTACAGAATGCACACCGAGGCGTCCAGCAGCCAGGTATGATTAGGATGCAGGGAACGGACGCGCCCCGTGGGTTTTCCCTTCCTGAGCTGTTCCGGGTGGCAGCCGTATTGCCGCATTGCCCGGCTTATGGTTTCGACTGAGGGCATGGTGATTTCCCCCGTTTCGGGGTCGGCAATGCCTTCCCCGCTGCTTTTTGCGATAGTGACGGCAAGTTTCAGCGTCATGATTTGCTTGCCGTTTGCGCGCGGGAACAGCATGAGTTCGGCTATCTTGCGGCACAGGCTTTCCGGCACGCATGTTTCGCCCTTGTCCCGCCGCGGCTTCTTCCCGCTGGCCCATGCCGCGTACCGTTCAAGATACCTGTACCCGGTTTGAACCGAGACTCCGAGCGCGGAAGCCATGTTCTTCACCATGTCGCCACGCTCCCCGGAACAGAGGGCGGCCGCCTGAAGTCGCCGCGCCGTCTCGATCACGAGCTGCCGCTGTCCCGGTGAAAGTGAAGAAGCCATATCCGCCCGCCTTTATTCATTGTCCGTCCCGGCGTCTTCGCCTTCGGCCTCGTCGCCAAAGTCCACCGAGAACTCGGCGGAAAGGTCAACGTCGATTCCGTTGTCCAGAATGGCGGCAGTCATACCTTTCACCGCCAGGGAAATGCGCTGGTGGACATAGGCAAGCGTGTCCTCGTCCATGTCTTCATCGGCAAGCACAGACGCGCCGTAGGCCGCAAGCTGGGCCACAGCAAGGAGCGCGTCGCCGCTCTTTTTGTCCAGTTCTTCCCGCGCGGTCTTGTTCCGCAGTATCCGTTGCATCTCCCGGTCGGCGGGGTGCGGGCTGGTAGCGCGGATGTATTTTTCGTTGAGTTCGTCGTACTTCGCCGCCTGCGCTTCCATCACTTCGCCGCGGGCTTTGTAATCATTGCGCAAGTCTTCTTCCGCCTTCTTCAGCTTTTCAGCCTGGGCCGCGAGCTTCTTCGTTTCCGTTTTCGCGGCGGTAAGCTGGGCACAGACAACGTCGAGGGCGGTTTTCAGGTCTTCCGAGGAATCCCTGGCGCTGCGCAGGGCTGCGAAAACTTCCTGTTTCGTCTCTTCCGGTGCGTCCTTCAGCGCCTTTCTTACCTTGCGCATGTCCCGAACTTTCAGGCCGAGTTCCTGCGCTTCGGAAAGGCAGCGTTCCCCAAGCGTGGCGAAGTTCTGGAGGTGTTCATTGACAGTATTTTTTGAAAAGCCCATACCTTCACAAAGTTGTTCAAATGTCGCGGGACGGAAGGTTTTGCCATCTGGACCTATAAGAACCTTGTTTTTGTAGGAGCCGGATTCCTTCATAGAAGAAAACCAGCGGATAACGGACAGGGACAGGCCGGAACTGATAGCCTGTGCCATTTTTACCTTGCCGATTTCTTCCGCCATGCGCAGGGACTCGGCATAATCAGCTTCGGACACGGCCACGGTATCGGTACGGGCCGCGGCAAGTTCCGCGTCGAGGGCGGCGGGGGTGGTGGTTTCGGGCGTGATATCGGACATGGCGTTACTCCTTTATGCGGCGGGACGCGGCCCGGTTCAGTCTGGTTTCAAGGTCTCCAATCTGCCGCTGGAGTTCCCCGAAGGCTAAGAAAAAAGTGCGGAGTTCATTGCGGAGATATTCAAGGTCTGCCCTGTTTCCGTGGGAACGGATTCGGTCGAAAATCCATTCCGCCCTGCTCTGAAAGTCGGCAAAGCGGTTGCTGTTTTGCAGGGCTGAGAGGGCAAGTCTGTGAAATTCCTCTTCCACGGGGTCCAGATTGTCCGTAGGACGTGATTTTGCGCGGTCCAACATATTATTTCTCCAACAGCCGGAAAGCCCCGGCGCTAACGTTGCGTTTGAAATCGTCCTGCCGTTCGCGGGCGGTCTTCAGGGCCAGGTCGCAGGCGGAGGCAAGGGCAATAGGCTTTGTGGTCAAAGCCCAGCGCCCTGTTTCCAGTTTTTGCGCCCAACCTACGGCTTTCAGGGATTCCATATCCCGGCAGACCACCGCCGCCGGAAGGCCGGTTTTTTCCGCAAGTTCGGTAATGGAAAGCCCGGAAACAATGTGCGGGGCAAGGGCCGTCATGAGCGCAACGCAGCGGGAAAGCTGGTTCTGGCGTTCGGGTTTCATTGTCTGCCCTCCTGTATGCGTCTGGCTTCCGCAAAGGCGCGCCTTTTCTGCCGGATGCCCCAGAGAAGGGCCTTGCATAGAGCTATGGAAAGATCGCGGTGGTAAAAGTAGTGAATAAGCAGCCAGGGAGCCGACATCCATGTGGTTGGGCCATTGTCCCGAAAAGTGATAGTCTTCGGGTCGGGCTGTCGGTATGACGCCTGAACCAGCCAGCCGTCCTGCCGGAGAATTTCGTCTACAGCCTCGTCGGTATCCCCTTCATCGCAAAGGGAGTTGAGGAACGCGCCCTGTTCTTTTCCAAATGTTTCCTCAATCCTTTCTTCCGTCCGGTTGAGAACATCGTCTTCCAGATAGTCCCGTACCCCGTTTTCATCTTCGCCTACACCATTCAGCCATGTGATTCGGTCAATGGAAATGCCGGAATAATAAAGCCGCTTTGCCAGGCGATTGAACATCTTCCGGTCAGGCATGGGGCACCTCCAGACTGTTTTCCAGCGCGGCCACACGTTCCGCGGCGGCGCGCAAGTTGGCGCGGAATATTTTCAGGAACTCCCATTCCTCGGCGGGCACCTTCCCGGCCAGGACGCCCAGGGAGACGGCCAGCCCTTCAAGGTCGGCGGCGAGGGACGGCAGTTGCGCGGAAGCGCCGGGCGTGGTAGGTACGGCGTGAAGATTGTTGCTGCTTTCTTCGTTTTTGGCCTTTTCGCTGTTGGCGCAGCGGAGGGCCTTTTCATCTATTCGGAGCTGATTGGCATACTCTGCCGCCTGCATTTTTGACGACATGAAGGCGAGGGGCGGTATTTGTCTTGTCTGCCCGGCGGCCGCGATCAGATTCGCCGCCCCCATGCGATAGGCTATTTCAACCAGCTTCCGAACGTAGTTCATGCTTTCGCTGCTCATGGTGTTTTCTCCTACAAGATTTCATCGGTTTCCGAGTCAACATGAATGTCTGCCTCAGGGCGGCCCGTCTTGTTGCAGCAGTCCAGGCAGATATAGCGGTCATACGGGCGGCCAAGCTCATAATCATAGCCGGAATCAATCCGCTCCATAGGGCTACCGCAATACGGGCATTCTCCTGTGAACAGTTCGAGTTCATCTATGGTCATGGCACAGCCTCCTTTTCAGCCTTCCGATTTCCTTCCTTAGCCTTTCTATCCGCGCCGCCTGCCGCCGGATAATCCGGTACAGTCTGGCAATTCTTCGCCCTGGGAAACGCCTCATACCGACGCCCGCTCTTCGATGATGCCTTCTTTCAGGCCCAGCAGTACGGCTGCGCGGTGGGCTTCGCCGCGCTTGCAGGAAGAACGGCGGGAGAAAATTTCATAAAGGACGCCCGGCCTGAATCCGTGCTCCCTTGCCCAATCGGCCTTGCTGATTCCCTTCTGGTCGAACTCGCGTTCCACGTCTTCCAGGGAACGCAGAAAGCCGTTTTCCGCCCGAGTTATCATATTTCCTCCTTGTGTCCCCGGAGCCCGTTTAGTAGGCTTTTGGGGAAGCGTGTTTTGTCGTGTTTTGTTGGATAAAACAATATATCCATCGGATAATATCGTCAAGATATTTTTATCCGACAAAGGTAACTTATGCAGGATTCAACATTAGCGGATAGGCTCAGAAAGTTACGAGGAAATACACCAAGGAAGGCGTTTTCTCTGAAATATGGCATTCACGAACAGAGCCTTATACGGTATGAGAAAGGGACGCGTACCCCGGATAATGAAATTATCCGACGGATAGCATTAGGAGAAAATGTTTCATTTGACTGGCTGCTTTCAGGCGTCGGCCCCGAAAACAATGACGACATTCAAAATGACCGACATGTCGGTCGTTTTGAGAAACCTTTAGAGGGGCAACCTGTTGAATTTTTTAGAGGTGAAGATAAAGGAACGACCGACATGTCGGCCGTTTTAGTCCTTCAGCAGCAATTACTTGATTCTCTACGGGAACAAAATCGTCTACTTCAAGAAAACGCGAATCTTCGTCTCCAGTTAGAACGTCGAGACCAGCGCATTCGGGAGCTCGAAAAAGAAAACGCCGGGCTCAGGGAGGCGCAGAAGGGGCCTGCCTTTGTACGCCATACGGCTGCGGGGGAAGCGAATTAACGTCTACGGGCCGAATACGATTTTCAAAAAAGAGTAATTCAGTGCAGGTTATTGCGGTTCGTTTTTGAGTTTTTGGCGTTTTCCCCCTCAAAATCGTCAACGTTACTACATATACGTCAATTTTTCCCCAGGCGTTCCATTTTTGTGTATCCTTTTTGCAAAGGAGGATGCACACATGGCTGAACGATATGCGGAACTGTTGGACGATGTAGCTGCGAAAGTGGCGAACATGGCCCGCTGCGGGCTTCCTCCTATGGATGAAGTACAGGCGAAGGACTTCGGGCGGCGTGTTGCGGACATGCTGGCCGAGGATTGGGGCGGGTCCAGCGTATATATACCGAAGAACCTCGCGTCCCGTTTCCGCCGCCGGGACGCGCTTCTGTACCGGGAATTTACCGGGGACAATGTTCAGGACCTTGCGCAGAAATACGGCCTGACGCAGCAGCGGGTCTATGCAATCATCAAGGCGGAACGCGCCCGCCGGGCCTGTGCGCAGCTTTCCCTTCCCGGTTTGTCCGGCATGTTCTCCTGACCTTTTCCGGGCCTTTTCCTAAAGCCCTTTCAAAGACGCCTCCGGTTGGCTGCCGTATCGTAACGGCAAATCAAACGGAGGTTTTTCATGTTGAGCAAATTCTTTTCCGCCCGCTTCTGGTTCCCCTATCTGGTTCTTGCCGCCCTGTTCCTTGTGGCCGTGCTGGGTGTTCTTGCCCCGCACCAGTTGCCCGTGGTGCTGTACAAGGGGGCGCTGGTGCTCCTGGCCGCGCTGGTGGGGCACGTTATCAGCGTGGGCTTCTGCCCGTATGCCCGCCTGACGAGCTATCTTGTGGAGGACTGGCGCAAGAACCCCGACGCGGACGGCGGTTCCGACGTGGACTATCCGATTGTGGAGGGCTACGCGGGCGTGTTCGCCGCGGCGCTGGTGTATCGAGCGATTACCGTCGGAGCGGTGGTGCTGGCCTTCTGCCTGGGGCTGTAGCCATGCGCATTTTGAAAGAATGGCTTGAAACCCTGAACGCAATCGGGGCGGCCGTGCTGGTGATTGTCTTGGTGGTGTTCTTGTTCTTCATCGACATGAGCCTGGCCGCCGGAAGCGCCCATGCGGCGGAAACGACGATACCGCGCGCGGCGCTCCAGTACCGCGCCCAGCTTACCCGCGAAGCGCGGGCGGTGTGGGGTATGGAGGCTCCGGTCGCCATTTTTGCCGCGCAGATTCACACTGAAAGCTGGTGGCGCAATGACACGGTGTCGGCGGTGGGCGCTCAGGGGTTGGCGCAGTTCATGCCGTCGACGGCCCGCTGGCTGCCTACGGTCGCGCCGGAAACGGGCACGCCCGCGCCGTTCAACCCGGCATGGTCGCTTAGGGCCTGCGTGACCTATGACAAATGGCTGTATGACCGCCTGCGCCCCATGAGGGCCGCGTCTCTGGCTGTTTGTGACCGCATGGCCTTCACCTTGTCGGGCTATAACGGGGGCATCGGGTGGGTGGGCAAGGACCGCGCCTTGGCGGCCCGCACGGGGCGCAACCCGGACCGCTGGTTCGGGCACGTTTCTGACGTGAACGCGGGCCGCAACAAGAGCGCCATAAAAGAGAATCGGCGTTATGTGACGCTGATTTTCCAGAGACAGAGCGCCTACGTCAACGCCGGTTGGGGTCCGGGGGTGAATCGTGTTGAAGCTCCTTAGCCGGCTGGGCGGCCTTGCCGACAATACGCTGCCCGCCCTGGTGTGCGTGCTGGCCTTTGTGGCCGGATACGTCCACGGAACGGATACGGCGGAAAAGGAAGGCAAGGCACGGATAGCAGCCCTGCAAGCGGCCTGGGCCGAACAGGAGCGCGCCCGTGCCGAAGCCGCGGCCGCCGCCGAAAAGAACGCCCGCGAGCGTCTGGCGGCGGCCACGGAACGAGGGGACAGGCTGGCCGCTGAACTGACGAAGACCACGCGGGCGCTGGATACGGCCCGCGCCGACCTGAACAGGAGAATCCGCGATGTTTCGGAAAGTGCCCGCCGCGCTTGCCCTGGCCTGTCTGCTGAGTGGGTGCGGCTCTACAATGAAGCCCTCGGCCTTGCCGAACCCGGCACCGGTCATAGCGCCGGAAGTAAAAAGCCCGGTGCCGTCCGCTCTGCTGATACTGCCGACGCCGCCGGAGCCGCTTTCTCCGGGGTACAGCCGGACGCATTGACCACGCCGGAGGACATTCTGGCGCATATCCGCGACTATGGCGGGTACTGCCGACGACTTGAGGCGGGATACCGGGCGCTCATTACCTTACAGCATGGAGATTCCCCATGACAGACCTGTTGACTGAACTTGACCGCTGGTGGCCGGTGCTGGGGATACTCGCCACCGTATTTTACGGCTGGGGCATCTACCACCTGTCCAGGCGTTTTGCCACCAAGGAAGAATATGAAGCCGTCAGAACGGAACAGGAAAGCATGTCCGGCCGGTTGGAAGAACTGGAAAGGCGCATGGAAACGGTGCCGGATGCCAGGACAATGCACAGGATACAGCTTTCCCTTGAAGAACTCAGAGGCGACATGAAGGCCGTCTGCACCCGTATGGACGGGGTGGAAACGTCCATTTCCGGCATGAAGAATCAAATCAATATCCTTGTGCAGCACCATTTGGAGAACAGCAGAGTATGAAAAACCGGACTTTGAACGAATTGCAGGCATCTTACCGCCGGGCGGTGATTCTCCGTTTTCTGGCAGAGGACTTTGACCATGCCATTGATACGGAACTTCTGCGGGCGGCGCTGCGGGCTGTGAGCTACGGCGTGCCGCGCGCTCAGGTGAACGAGGACGCGGGCTGGCTGGAACGTCACGGCCTTGTGACCTGTGAGGACGTGGGCGACGCGCTGATAGTAAAGATTACCCGGCGCGGGCTTGACGTTGTGTCGGGGGATGAAATCGTCGACGGCGTGGAACGTTCCTGCCTGGAGGGGTGACATGGGCCGCAAGTCAACACTTCGCCGCCTGCCGCCGGAAATACAGACGGAAATCAACCGTATCCTTTCCGAGGGGCGGCTGACCCTGGACGAACTGCTGGAACATTTGCGGGGCATCGGCGTTGAAGGCGTGTCCCGTGCGGCGCTGGGCCGCCAGAAACAGAAGATAGACAAGGTGGCGGCCAAACTCCGGCAGAGCCGGGAAATCGTGGACGCCCTTGTTGAGAAGACCGGCCCAAGCACGGCGGAAGGCAAACAGGGGCGGCTTCTGGTGCAGATATTGCGCAAGCTGGTTTATGACCACCTGGAAAAAAAGCTGCTGAGTGACGAGGACGACGGGCCGGATAATGAGGGCTTTTTCTTTTTGGCAAAGGCGTTGAAGGAAATGTCTCAGGCGGCGCGGCTGGAGCAGGACTTTGAGGCAAAGATACATGACCGGATTCAGAAGGAAACCATCAAGGCCGTGGAGACCTCGGCACGCGAGGCCGGACTTTCGGCCGAGACGGTGGAAGCCATCAAGAGCCGCATCCTTGGGGTGAAAGATGCATAGCGCGCCCGTGACCGCCAAAGAATGGGAACGGCACCGGGAGGAAGCCCGGCGGACTATGCCGGAGGAGCTGCAAGGCCGGGAACTGCCGGACGTGCTGCTTCCGTACCAGCAGCGGGCGGTTTCCGTCATCATGGGCGAACCGGTAACGGTTATCGAGAAAAGCCGGCGCATCGGTCTGACATGGGGGATAGCGGCCGCGTCCGTGCTGGTTTCGGCGGCGTCGCGTTCTGCCGGGGGCATGGATACCCTGTATCTCGGCTATTCTCTGGACATGGCGCGGGAGTTCATCGACACGGCGGCCATGTGGGCAAAGGCTTTTGCTTTGGCTGCGTGCGAGGTGGAAGAATATATATTCAAGGATACGAAGCCGGACGGCTCCTCCGACGACATTCTTGCGTATCGGATAGTCTTTGCTTCCGGTTATGAAATCATGGCCCTGACATCCCGGCCGCGTTCGCTGCGCGGACGCCAGGGCATGGTCATACTGGATGAGGCTGCTTTCCATGACAATCTGGACGAAGTGATGAAGGCGGCTCTGGCCCTGCTCATGTGGGGCGGCAAGGTGGTTGTCGTGTCCACGCATGACGGGGATACCAACCCCTTCAATCTGCTGTGCGAGGAAGTGCGCAAGGGAAACAAACCTTATGCCCTTTTGAAAATCACGTTCGACGACGCGCTGAAGGACGGGCTTTACCGCCGTATCTGTCTCACTCAGGGTAAGGAATGGACCCCGGAAGTTGAAAGCGCATGGCGCGAGGAAATTGTCGCCTTCTACGGAGAAGACGCGGACGAAGAACTGTTTGTCATTCCCCGGCACGGTTCCGGGGCATATATCCCGGCGGCATTGCTGGAGCGTGCGCAGCGGGCGGAAACGCCGGTTTTGCGCTTTGAACGGCCGGACGCCTGGGCGGAGCTGGCGGACTATCTTCAGGAGGCCGAGGCGCGGGACTGGTGCGAGTCGGAAGTGCTGCCCGTGCTGGCGGGCATTGCGCCGGAGTTCGATACTTACGCCGGGGAAGACTTCGCGCGCAAGGGCGACCTTACTTCTCTGTGGATAGCCCAGCGGCGGCAGGATATGGGCTTTGCCTGCGTGCTGCTTCTGGAACTTCGCAACGTTCCCTATGAGGTTCAGCGAACCATCGTCTTTTATGTTCTTTCCCGCCTGCCGCGCCTGCGGGCCGGGGTGTTCGACGCCACGGGCAACGGCGGGTATCTGGCCGAAGCCGCGGCAAAGAAATTCCGGGGTGTGCGGGCGCAAATGCTGAACCCGGCCTTTTATGCGGAAGTGACGCCGAAGTTCAAGGCGGCCTTTGAGCGGGACGAGATTTCCATGCCGCGGGACGTGGACGTGTACAACGACCACCGGGGCATCCGACTGGTGAAGGGGGTTCCGCAGATTGTGCGGGAGGAGCAGCGGGCCGGGAAAGGCGAAGGCGGCAAGGGCGGAAAGAAACGCCGCCACGGGGACGCGGCCATTGCGCACCTTCTTTGCTATGCGGCGTCCATTGCCGACAACGCGCCGCCGGTTCCCCGCGTGCTTTCCGGCGGGGTGCGGCGTTCGGCGTCACTTTTGAGCGGGTACGGTTATGTCTGAGAAGAAAAAGAATCCTGTCATGCCGATGAGCGGGGGCCGCGGGGCCATGACCGCCTTTATTGAAGAGTTCGCCACCTGGCAGGCGGCGGAAGGTTCCTGGTTCTTCCGTGGCTGGCCGCTGCCGAACCCCGACCCCATTCTGCGGGCCACGGGCAACGCCCTGCCGGTATATCGTTCCATGCTCTACGACGCGCATATCGGCGGCCTTGCCCGCCGTCGCCGCGCGGCGGTGAAGGCACTGGACTGGAAACTGGAAACAGGCAAGGCGAAGGCAAAGACGGTTCGGCTTGTGCAGGAGGCGCTTACCCGCCTGGACGTGCCGGCCATTGTGGGCGGCATGTGGGAGGCGGCGCTTTTCGGCTATGCCTGCGCTGAAGTCATGTGGGAAAAGCGGGAAAGCCATGTGCTGCCCCGCGCGGTCATAGCCAAGCCGCAGGAGTGGTTCACGTTCGACAGCGAGGGGACGTTGCTGTTTATGGCTATGGGCAGCGCAAACGGCGTTCCCGTGCCGCCGCGCAAGTTTCTTCTTGCCCGGCAGGACGCCACGCTGAAGAACCCCTACGGCATAGCGGACCTTGCCCGTTGTTTCTGGCCGCACACGTTCAAGAAAGGCGGGTTGCAGTTCTGGCTCAAGTTCGTTGAGAAATACGGCGCGCCCAAGCTGGTGGGCAAGTTCGACCGCCAAACGTCCGCAAAGGAACAGGAGGACTTGCTTGCGCTGCTGGAAGCCTGCGTTCAGGACGCGGTCATGGTCATACCGAACGACAACAGCGTGGAAGTACTGGGGCAGGACAGCGCCAGCCTTTCCGGGGCTGCGGAAAACTACGAGGCGTTTCTGCGCTTCTGCCGCTCGGAAATTTCCATTGCCCTGCTTGGGCAGGACCAGACCACGGAAGCGGACACCAATCACGCCTCGGCCACGGCCGGCCTTGAAGTGACCGGCGACATCCGGGACGCGGACGCGGTCATGGTGCAGAAGGCGGTTCAGGAGCTTGTCGGCTGGATTGTCGCGCTCAACCTGGGGCCGGACGCGGACGCGCCGGAGTTTGTGCTGTATGAGCAGGAGGACGCGGCGGCCGAGGCGGAAGCGGACACGAAGAAGGCCGCGCGGGACAGGGCCGTGGCTGAACTGCGGCCGTACTACACCGACGAATATCTGGAAAAGACCTATAACCTGCCGCCCGGCGCGCTGCGGGAGGAAAAGGAGCCGGAAGAACAGAACCCGGCACCGGAAGGGACGGAAAACGGCGCGCCTGACGGGCCTTCCTTTGCGGAGCCTGACCCGGCGCTGGCTGAAGCCATGCGGATACAGGCCCCGGTGGACGCGCTTTCCGCCGACCTTTCCCCGGCGTTCGAGGCCATGCTTGCGCCGGTTCTGGACCGCATGGCGCAAAGCGGCGACTACTCGGAAAAGAGCATGGCCGAGGCCATAGCGGCGGAATACCCGAAGATGAATCTTGAAGGCGTGGCGGACATGCTGGCGCGCGCCCGTTTCGTGTGCCGCCTGTGGGGGTATGTCAATGCCTGAAGCCGTAAGCCTGCAAGCCGCGTTCCGCCTGCCGCCCGAAGAGGCGGTGAAGTATTTTGAAAGCAAGGGCTACAAGATTTCCTTTGACTGGCGGCAGGTCTGGCAGGAAGAGCACGACAAGGTTTTCACCGTGGCGGGCGTGGCCCGCGACGACGTGCTGTTCGACATCCGCAAATCCCTGACCACGGCTCTGAAAGAGGGCTGGAGCCGGAAACGCTGGGCGGAGGAAATCACGCCCACGCTGAAACAAAAAGGCTGGTGGGGTTCTGAGGTTATCGTCGACGAAGACGGCAAGGCCCGCGTGTACCAGAAAGGCAACGCCTCCCGGCTTGACCTGATATTCCGGCAGAACGTCATGACGGCGTATGCCGCCGGGCGCTGGCAGCGGCAGCAGGAAGCGAAGAAAGAGCGGCCCTATCTGCGGTATTCCGCCATTCTTGACGGACGGACCCGCCCGGCACACCGCGCCCTGGACGGGCTTGTGTTTCCCGTGGACGACCCGTTCTGGAAGACGTTTTACCCCCCGAACGGCTTCCGCTGCCGCTGCATGGTGGTTTCCCTTTCCCGGCGGGAAGTTTCGCCGGATAACGTGCGGCACGGCGACGGGGCCATGACCGAGCGGGAAGTGGAACTGAAGCCGGACCGGGACACGGGGGAAGTGCGCACGGTGCGGGTGGGCGGCTACATGCTCGACGGCACACCTTCGGGCCGCGTGGTCTTCGTGGACCCCGGCTTTTCCCGCAACCCCGGTGCGGGCTGGGAAACGTGGGACCCCATGCGGGCATTGCCGGATATTCCGCCGGGCGTGGGCGGCAAGACTTCGGGAGCAACGCCCATGCTGCCGGGGCAACTGACCTTTGCCGACTACGGACTGCCGAAGGCAAAGGACATGGACAAGACCGGCATGAGGGAAAGCCCGGAGCGTTTGCCGCCGGCGAAGACCCGCGACGAGGCGGAAGAACAGCTTGCCGCGGCCCTGAAACTGGACGGGGAAAAGCCGCGCGTGATGGAAACGCCGGTCGGCCCCGTTGTCCTTCAGCGTGCGCTCGTGCGGCACATGGTACAAAAGGAACGCGACGCCCGCGAGCAGTTTGCGGCCTTTGTACTGCCTACGTTGGAAGCCCCCAGCGAAATATGGTTGACGGCGTATGCCGACGGATTCCGGCGGCGCTACATCCGTTTTTTCCGGGACAGCAACATGCTGCTTATTGTGCGGGTGAACCGGGACGGGAGCCTGTTCTGGAACGGCATGAAATACAGGGACAAGGAAATAGATAAAACGCGGGTGGGGATTCTGCTTTATGCGTCGGACGACAAAAAGGACTGACCAGCGTGCGGGCCAACCCGGACGGGCTGCAAGGCTGCCCGCCCCGTCCTTCACCGTCCGCCTTGCCCCTTGCGGCCCGGACGGCTCTCGCACACGCTGACCAGTCGTTTTTTCAGAATAGGCCCGCCCGCCGAAGGAGTCAACAATGTCAGAGGAAATCACCCCCATCATCATAACCATAGAGTCAAGCGCGCTGGAGGCGGCCCTTGACCGCCTGGCACGCGCGGCGCGTGACCTTCACCCGGCCATGCGGGACATAGGCGGGCTGCTGGAAAAGGAGACGGACGACAATTTCCGCGCTCAGGGGCGGCCTCGGTGGAAACCGCTTTCCCAGGCAACCATCCTGAACCGGCTCATGGGCAAAACCAGAGACGGCAAAAGCAAGGGCATTGCCAGCATTTTACGGAAGGACGGCAACCTGCTGGCTTCAGCACAGCGGAAACTGGACGGGGGACTTGCCATTCTTCAGGACACGGGCGTCCTGCGGGGCAGCATCCGCGTCTATTCGGACAGGGATAGTGTGACCATCGGGGCGGCAAGGGTGAAGACGAAAGCCGGGACCCCCATGCAATACGCGGCAATCCACCAGTTCGGGGGCATGGCCGGGCGGGGAAAGAAAGTCCGCATCCCGGCCCGCCCGTTCATTCCCGTGGACAGGGACGGCAACCTTTCACCGGAGGCAGAACGTGGCGTGCTGGCCGCCATTTATGACCATCTGGCGGAATCAGTGTAAAGGGAGGTACAGCCATGATTTTGTCTCCTTCTGATGTTACAATCAAAGCCTGCGAGGCAGCATTCAAGTTTTCCTCCGGGGAATATGGCCGCAACCAGGCGTATGAGATTGCCAAAACTCTGACCGAGGACAAAAGCGCCGCACGGGCCATCGGGGCACTGTTACAGATAATCCATGATGACGGCCGAAAACTGGCCGCCCGCTCCTGCCCCTTTGCGGCCGGACGCGGATAACGGTCCGCAGTCGCGTTTTTCCTTCCGCCCTTCCCGATGTTCGGGCAAGGGCGGTTTTGAGCCGGAAAACCTGTTTATAAACGTTTTTGAACATATCCCAGGGGGCGGGCATCACCGGGTCGCCCGTTCCCCTTCCGCGCTTCCCCCCGCCTGGCCGTTCGGCGGCGCGGGAAGGATGCGGTCGGAAATGAATTCCGTCCGCCCGCTTGCCGAACTCAAAGCGCCGCACGCGGCGCGACTGCCGTCGGCTTTAGTGAGGCGGAAGCAATTTCCTAAAGCCCTTTCAAAGACGCCTCCTCTGCCTTTCCCGTAGAACGGAAGACAAAGGAGGCTTTTTCATGGGCAAGACAATTTTCCGGGCCGGGCGGCATCGGACCATCGGCGGGCAGACCGTCGAGTTCAGCGAGGCGGACCTTGCCGCCGTTGCCGCAGCCTATGACACGGCGGTCCATGAGGCCCCGCTGGTTATCGGGCACCCCAAAACCGACGACCCGGCTATGGGCTGGGTATCCGGGCTGAAATGCGTCGGTCTGCGGCTGGAAGCGGATTTCAGGCAGATGGACCCGGCATTTGCCGAGGCTGTGGAAGCGGGACGCTACAAACACGTTTCGGCAGCGTTCTACGCACCGGATTCCCCGCACAATCCGAAACCGGGCGGCTACTATCTGCGGCATGTGGGCGTGCTGGGGGCCGTGCCTCCGGCGGTGAAGGGCCTGGGGCCGCTGAACTTTGCCGAAGACGACACGCTGTTTCTTGCCTTCAGCGAGGAAGAGGCCGCGCCTTCCGGTGACACGCCGCCCGCCGATTCTCCAAAAGACAACCCGAACGAGGACACTATGGACAGGAAAACCGAACCCGCCGGAACCGCCGGCGCAGCCGCCGAAAACGCGGCGCTGAGAAAGGAACTGGAAGAGATGAAGGCGCGCATGGCGAAACAGGAAGCCGAGCGCCGCCATGCCGATAACCTTGCCTTTGCGGAAGGGCTTGTTTCTTCCGGCAAACTGGCACCGGCCGGGCGCGACGTGGTGACGGCCACGCTGGACGCCCTGACCACGCCGAAGGAAGACGGGGGGATGATTGCCTTCGGGGAAGGTGACGACGCCGTGCCTCTGGCCGAACAGTTTCGTTCCCTCCTGTCTTCCGCCGAGCCTGTGGTGATGTTCGCGGAATTTGCCGGACGCGGGGCCGACCCTGCCCAAAAGGAATCCCCGCTTGTGGCCGACGCCCGCCGCCGTGCCGAACAGGCGAAAGGAAGGAGGTAGACCATGCCTGAGGTCAAAACGTATGAGGCCCCGGAACTTCTGGGGGAACTGCTGCTTTTCGAGATTTCCCCGGATTATTGCCGGGACAGCCTGAGCATCAAGGCCCCTTCGGCGGCGCTGGCTATGGGAACGGTGCTCATGGTGAACGCCGACGGCACGCTTTCGCCGTGGGCGGCCGCCGCGGAACCTGAAGACGACGCGCCGGCGACGGCTGACCCGGCGGCCGCGGGCGTTCTGCTGGCCGACGTGGCCGTTTCGTCTTCCAACGTTGAAGCCCCGGTGCTCAGACGCGGGGCCATTGTTTCGGCCGCCGCTCTGAAATGGCCGGCTTCCTTGGCTGAAGCCAAAAAGAAAACGGCGCTGGCGACGCTTGAATCTTTGGGCGTCGTCGCCCGCTAGGAGGGATTATGCTTACCGTGAATATGCGTTCGGCTTCGGAACTGACCAAAGCCGTGAACCTGCTGCCAGTGAAGCCGACCTACTTCGGCAGCATCGGTTTGTTTGAGGAAAAGGGCAGCCGTACCACGAGCGTGACCCTGGACGTGCGGCACGGCCGTTTCGTGCTGGTGCCGAACCGCGATCGTCGCGACGGCGCGACGCCTCTTGCTGGGCGTGGGAGCAAGTGGAAGACGCAGACTTTTCAGACCGCGCACCTGCCGCTTTCGGATGTTCTTCTGCCCGACGACGTGCAGGATTTGCGCTCTTTCGGCACGGAGCAGCTTTCCACGGTTGACGGCGTTTTGAACGACCGGATGCAGGATTTGAAGGATTCCATCACGGCGACGCTGGAATACCACCGGACCGGGGCCGTGAAGGGCGTTGTCTATGACGCCGAAGGCGACGTGCTGCTGAATCTGTTCGAGGCCGCGGGCGTGACTCAGCAGAAAAAGACCATCACGTTGCCCGCAACGGAATCCATCAAGGACAACCCCATCAAGAAAGCCGTCTACGACGTGAAGCGCAACGCCAAAAAGTACCTTTCCGGCTTCATGGTCAAGCGGTTCGAGTGCATGTGTTCGCCGTCCTTCTTCGACGGGCTGACCGGACATTCCCTGGTGCGGGAAGCCTATGAACGCTGGCAGGCGGCGCAGGACCGTTTCGGCGAAGACGACCGCAAAGGGTTCACCTATGGGGGCGTAACTTTCTGGGACTGCTCCGACGAGATTGACGGCAAGGCCCTGGTGGAAGACGGCAAGGCCCATTTCTACCCTGTGGGCGCGGGCCTGTTCAGCACGTTCTACGCGCCGGCGAACTGGAACGAAACGGTCAATACCATAGGGCTGCCGTTCTACGCCAAGACGGAACCGCGCCGCATGGGCAAGGGGTGGGATTTGGAAGTGCAGAGCAACCCTGTGTGCATTTGCCATGTGCCGGGCGCGCTTGCCGAGCTTTCGCTGGCCTGACCATGTACATGACGCCTGAAGAACTGCTTTCCTTCCTGCCTGGGCAGTCCGTCATTGAACTGACGAACGACGACCCGCGCGGGACGGAGCCGGATATGGACAAGGTGGAGGAAGCCCTGCGGGCCGCGGAAGAACTGGTGGACGGGTATCTCCGGGGCCGGTACGAGCTTCCGCTTTCCACGGTGCCCACGCTGCTGCGGGACGTGGTGCGAGTCATTGCCCGCTTCAAGCTGTACGAACGCAGGCCGGAAAGCGACATGCCGGAAACGGTTATGGAAACGTACAAGGCCGCAGTCAAAACGCTGGAACAGATACGCAGCGGCCGGATAACCCTGGGCATTGCGGCCACGGCGGAGGCCATGCCGGAACGCGGGGAACACCGCATGAGCGCGCCGAAGACCTTTTTTTCCGACGCCATGCGTACAGCTTATGAGAGGTCATAATGGCAACAACCAATGAAATTCTTGAAGCCGTGCGCTCCCGGCTGGAAGAACTGCCGCTTTCTGCCGAGTTCTGGCCGGAGGAGGAAAAGGAATACCGCCTGAATCATCCCGTCGGCGCTGCCCTGGTGGGCTATGCCGGGGCGACGTATGACCCCTCGCGGGATACGTTCGCGGTGATTCAGCGCCGGGAACTCACGCTGCCGGTCATCCTTGTGTTTCGGCAACTGAACGGCCCGGACGGGGCCGTGGACATGCTGGACCGCATCCGCGCGCTGCTAACGGGCTTCCGCCCGCCGGACTGCGGCAAGCTGCACATGCAGTCGGAGCGTTTCGCCGGGCAGGCTTCCCGGTTGTGGTGGTACGAGCTGACCCTGACCTGTACCGGGATGCTGGTGGAAGCGACGGAGCTTGAGGACGGGCCGAAGCTGAAACAACTGGACTTTGAATCGGGGGTGAACCCATGACGTATAAATTTTGCGGAAACCTGGCTACCGGGGCGACGCTGGAACTTGAAGGCGGCGGCCTGTGTGAAATCATGCTGTATCCCGGCCATACCTATGACCTGCCGGAAAGCCATCCCTGGGTGCAACGCATGGCCAGGCGGGGGCTTCTGGCCGCCGTGCCGGGGCAGAAGGCCAGGACGGCGAAGACGAAAACCACGCCTGAACAGGCGAAGGAGACGGCATAATGGCGGCAAATTTTCTGCATGGTGTAGAAACCATTGAAGTGAAAAACGGCGGCGTGCCCATCGTTGTGGTGAAAAGCGCCGTGGTGGGCCTGGTAGGCACGGCTCCGGCCGGTCCTGTCAATGAACCGATACAGATTCTCTCTTCGGAGGACGCGGCACAGTTCGGCTCCGCCCTTTCGGGCTTTACTATTCCGCAGGCGCTGGACGCCATTTTCGACCACGGCGCGGGCACGGTGATTGTCGTCAACGTTCTTGACCCCGCGGTGCATTGCGAACAGGCCACGGATGAAGTTCTGGAGTTCGCCGCCGTAAACGGGCGGGTAAACCTTGCTCATGCCGCCGTGCGCGAGCTGGTGCTGAAGGATGAAAGCGGGGAAACCACCTATACGGAAGGCGAGGACTACACGCTTTCCGCCACGTCCGGCCTGGTGACGCGCCTTGCTTCCGGGGACATTCCGGCGGGCGGCAAGGTGAAGGCGAGCTACAAATACGCCGACCCGTCAAAAATCAAGGCCGGGGACATCATCGGCAGCATTGACGAGGACGGGGAACGCACGGGCTTTTCTTTGCTTGAAAGCTGCTATCAGCTTTTCGGTTATGACCCCAAGATTCTGATTGCGCCGGGCTACTGCACGCAGCTTTCCGTGGCAACGGAAATGGTGGCGCAGGCGGAAAAACTTCAGGCAATGGCGCTCATCGACGCGCCCATTGGCACAACGTACCAGGAAGCGATTACCGGCCGCGGGCCGAAAGGCACCATCAATTTTTCCTTTGCCAGCCAGCGGGCCGTGCTCTGTTTCCCGCATCTGAAGGTCTACAGTTCCGAACTGGACGCCGACGTGCTGGAACCCTACAGCCAGCGCCTTGCCGGGGTCATGTGCGTGACGGACAACAACGAGGGATACTGGAAAAGCCCGAGCAACGAGGCCATTCAGGGCATCACGGGGTCGGAATTGTCCCTGACCGCGAAAATCGACGACGCGCAGAGCCAGGTCAACCTTCTGAACGAAAAGGGCATCCTGACCGTGTTCAATTCCTACGGTTCGGGCTGGAAGGTCTGGGGCAACCGCTCCAGCGCCTACCCGACGGAAACGGACTGGGAAACCTTTATCTGCGTCCGCCGGACCAAGGACATCATCGACGAAAGCATCCGCTATTCTTCGGCGCAGTTCATCGACCGGCCCATCGACAAGGCGCTTGTCGACACGATTCTGGAAAGCGTGAACCAGTTCTTCCGCAAGCTCCAGGGCGACGGGGCCATTATGGGCGGGCAGGCATGGTTCGACCAGGCGCGCAACCCGGAAACGCAAATCAAGGCCGGTAATCTGCTGATTCAGTACAAATTCACCCCCAAGCCGCCGCTGGAAAGGCTGACCTATGAAAGCGAGCTGACCGGGGAATATCTCGTCTCCCTGAGCGGCGGCGAGTAAAGGAGGCACTATGAGCGGGATTCAAACCGCCCAGGTAGTGAACGCGAACATCTACCTGAACGGGAAAAATCTGCTGGGGCGGGCTGCTGAAGTAAAGCTGCCGGAAGTGACGGCGGTTATGAAGGAACACAGCGCCCTGGGCATGGTGGGCAAGTTCGAGCTGCCCGCGGGGTTCGAGAAGATGGAGGGAGAAATCGTCTGGAACTCCTATTATGCCGACGTGCTGAAGATGCAGGGGGATATTTTTTCCACCTGGTCGCTTCAGTGCCGTTCTTCTTCGGAAGGCTTCAACAGCCAGGGACGATATGAGGAGCTTCCCCTGGTCACTTTCCTGACCGTGCAGTTCAAGGCGTCGCCTTTGGGCGAGTTCAAGCAGCACGAAGGGGTAAATCTGACCACCAAGTTCTCCTGCACCTATATCAAGCAGGTGCTCAACGGCCAGGACATTCTTGAACTGGACGTTCTGGCGAACATCTACAAGGCGGGCGGAAGGGACCTCCTTTCCAATTACCGCGTCAACATCGGAGGCTAGACCATGAGCGAAGTCAAGGAACAGGAAACCGTCAAGGATGAAAACGTCTATACCCTGCTTTTCCCCTACGCCACGCCGGACGGGCGGGAGGTGAGGGAAATCACCCTGCGGGACCGACTGAAGGCCCGCGACATCCGGGAAATCAACCGCCGGACGAAGAAGGCGGAAGATTATGAAATGTCGGGCGTGGCGGTCATGTGCGGCCTTGTTGAAGACGACCTGCTGGATATGGACGCCCAGGATTACCTTGCCTTGCGCGACCGCTTCTTTCGCTGCGTCGGTATCGCCGGGGACGTTTCGGCGGGGTAACGCCATGCTTGCCCGCTGGTGGCGCTGGTCGCCGCGGGACGTGGACGACCTGACCGTGGAAGAATGGCGGGAGGCGGTGGAGGACGCCGCCTCCCAAATTGAAGCCTGGAACGACAGCCTGAAGACATAGCCATGCCGAAAAACCTTGCCCTTTCCGTCAATATCAGCGCCCGTCTGGCGTCGTCTTTCCGCGCGGCCGTGGACAAGGCGCGGGAAGGTCTGCGCGGTATGCGCTCCGATGCCCAGCGCCAGGCGGCGGCTGTACGGGCCGGGGCCGCGGCCTCCGGGGAACTTGCGCGGGCGTCTTCGCTTGCCCGGCAGACGGCGGCGGGAGTCGGCCCGGCGGCGGCCGGTTCCTTCCGGCAGGTCGGCGACGCTGCGGGCAGCGCCGGCGGGCAGGTGAACCGTTTTTCCGGGCAGGTTTCCACGCTTCCGGGGGTGGCGCGGGAGTTCGACAAGGCGTTTTCCTACGCGGCCGATTCGGCGAAAAACGCCCTGGCCGGAACGACGAAAGCCTCCGAACTGCTGGCGAAAAAACAGAAGGCGCTCCATGATTATCTGAAGCGCACGAACAAAGAGGCCGGGAACCGCTCACGGGCGGAAGCGGCCATGCGCGCCCTGGGTCGCCGGCAGGTGGAACTCAGGCGCAACGAAGAAGCCCTTGCCCGCGCGATGGAACACAGCAACGCCGTGGCCGAAAAGCGTGGGCGCATCTATGCCGGGCTTGGCAAGCTCACCATGCAGGGCGCGGCGCTCATGGCCCCGGCGGGCATGGCCGTCAAGTCCGCCGCCGAAAAGCAGGACACCATCCGCGACATAGCCATTACCGGCGACATGAGCGCGGCGGATGAAGCGAAGCTCTCCCTTGCCGTGCGAGACATTGCGCGGGACTCCAATCAGTACCAGACGGACGTCCTTCAGGGGATGCAGGTTCTTACGGCCGGCGGCGTTCAGAGCCGGAAGGAACTGGAAGAGTACGGGGCTGTACTGGCACGGACAGCCACGGCGTCCAGGGCCAGCATGGACGATTTGGGCGCGACCACGCTTGCCCTGCGGGACAATCTGGGCATCACGGCCGAAGGGCTGAACGAGTCCTTCAATATTCTGGCCGCGGGCGGCAAGGCCGGTCTGGTTGAACTGAAGGACATGGCGAAATTCCTTCCGCAGTTGGCACCGACCTTTGCCAGTATGGGCATCACGGGACAGCAGGCCGTGGCGGAAATGACGGCGGGCTTGCAGATTGCCCGGCGTGGCGCGGGCACCAATGACGAAGCCGCGACCAACATGCGCAACTACCTGCAAAAGATTTTCGCTCCGGACACGGTACAGAATTTTGCCGACGCGGGCATCGACCTGCAAGCCTCATTGAAGCAGCTTGCAAAGGACGGCATAGGCCCCTTCGAGGGAACCATGCGGCTTGTCATGGAATACATGAAAAGCAAGAGTCCGCAGGCGGCCGCCGAGTTCAAAAAGGCCATGAATATAAAAGACGAGGCCGAAAGAGCTCAGGCATTGCAGCGCATTCAGGAAGCCTATGCCCTTTCCGACCTGTTCCGAGACATGCAGGCCATGAACTTTTTACGGCCGCTCGTCATGCAGATGGACGACTATAAAAAGATTAAGGCCGAAGCCCTGGAAGCAGGCAAGCAGGACGTTCTCGGAAAAGACTTCGACAAGCGCATGGCGTCGCCGGTGGAACAGGCCAAAAAGTTGCGCGTGGAGTTCGACCTTGCGGCGGAATCGCTGGGCAAGGCGCTTCTTCCTTCGGCGCTTGCCGTGGGGGAATCCCTTTTGCCGCTGCTCCAGCGCGGGGCGGCGTGGATAGAACAGAATCAGGAAACCGTGGCGGCGGTGGCGAAGCTGGCCGCCGGTCTGCTTCTGTTCCGGGGCGGGCTGCTTGCCGTGCGCCTTGGCTTCACCCTGCTGGGCGGGCCGCTGGTATCGGCGGCGGTAAAGTTCCTGACCTTCCGCTCCATGCTGGCCGGGGGAATCCGCCCCATGCAGGCGCTGTTTCGCCTGTTCGGCATGTCGCCGCGCGCGGCCGCGCTTTTTGCGGGCGGCATGAGCAAGGCGGGCGGCGCTGTCCGCGGGCTCGGTCCTTTGCTGCTTCGCGCGGGGCGCTTCTCCGGCGGCGCGCTGGTCAAGGGCTTTACGTTGGGCGGCAAGGGTGCGGCCATGCTGGGAAACGGCACCCTGAAGCTGGGGCGTGTGCTTTCCGGCCCGCTGGTAAAAGGCTTTTCTCTGGCCGGCAGGGCCGTTGCCGTGCTGGGGCGGGCGCTGCTGCTCAATCCCGTGGGCCTGCTGGTGACGGGCGTCGGCCTGGCTGCCTACCTGATTTATAAGAATTGGGACAAGGTGAAGGCCGCGTTTTCCTCCGGCTGGAACTGGCTGAAGGGGTTGGGGCCGCGGCTCATGCAGCAGGGCCGGGAACTGGCGGCCTCCATCTTCCCGGAAGGCGGCATAGGCCCGGCGCTTGAAGCGGGCTGGAACACGGTCAAGGCGAAGTTCCAGAGCGGCATGACCTATATCAAGGGATTGCCCGGTCAATTTCTGGACATGGGCAAAAATGTTGCTTCCGGCCTTGTAGACGGCATCAAGAGCGGGATAGACGCCGCGGGCGACGCCATAGCGGGCATGGCCGAAAGCGTGAAGAACAAGTTCAAGGGCTGGCTGGGCATTGCCAGCCCGAGCAAGGTTTTTGCCGGGTACGGGTTGAATGTGGCCCAGGGCGCGGCCCTGGGCATCAAGGCCGGGGAAGGCGAAGCCGCCGGCGCGGCCGCCGGACTGGCGAAGGCCGCGGCAAAAGGATGGACGCCGCCGGAACATCCGGCCCCGCTGAAGCCGGATGTTTCCCCTCTGGCCCCGACTGTGGACACGGACGCGGCGCAGGCCGCGCTTTCCCGCCTGGCAGCATGGGGCAAGCGCCTGTTTGCCGGGCTGTTCCCTGTTCCCGCATTTCCCGGAACGGCGGCGGGCATGGCCGTTCAGCCTGTACGACTGGAACGCCCGGAGCTTCCCGAACTTCCGGCGGCGCGGCAGGCGGTGAAGCTCACGCCCCCGGCACCGCTGAAGGCAGATGTTTTCCCTTTGGCCCCGACCGTGGACACGGACGCGGCGCAGGCCGCGCTTTCCCGCCTGGCGGCATGGGGCAAGCGCCTGTTTGCCGGGCTGTTCCCCGTTCCCGCATTTCCCGGAACGGCGGCGGGCATGGCCGTTCAGCCTGTACGACTGGAACGCCCGGAACTTCCCGAACTTCCGGCGGCGCGGCAGGCGGTGAAGCTCACGCCCCCGGCCCCGCTGAAGGCAGATGTTTCCTCTCTGGCCCTGACTGTGGACACGGACGCGGTGCAGGCCGCGCTTTCCCGCCTGGCGGCATGGGGCAAGCGCCTGTTTGCCGGGCTGTTCCCCGTTCCCGCATTTCCCGGAACGGCGGCGGGCATGGCCGTTC
>NZ_DBMAFI010000034.1:0-33950 GCF_057864385.1 Bilophila sp.
AACCTTTCTCCAGAAAGGTTCCCTCCCCCTCCCCAATCATCCTCACACAATACCCCTACCCTACCCGTGCAGCATCCCGGCAAGCGTACCCAGCGCATCAGCCAGCGCTTCCCGCGTGCGCACGCCGCCGAGCGCCAAACGCACGCCCTGCTCCGGCGAGGCATGGCTGAGCGCGAACAGGTCACTGTCCGCCACAATGATCCCACGCTGGCGCGCGGCTTCGGCAAAAGCCACCGCCGCCCACGGATCAGGCAGCTTGAGCCAGCAGAAAAAACCCGTAGTCCGCGTCTCCAACGGAAAACCATCCAGAAGCTGACGGGCCAGTGCGTTCCGCTCCGCCGCCTCACGGCGCTTGGCAGCCAGCACTCGATCCGCCGTGCCGTTGCGGATCCACATGGCCGCCAGTTCAGCCATGAGCGGAGGGGCCATTGAAATGGTGTAGGAAACCGTCCGCTCCAGCTCGGCAAAAACGGCATCCGGCGGGCACAGATAGGCGATGCGCAGCCCGCCGCTCAGGGCTTCGCTCGTGGAGGCGATGAAACAACAGCGCTCCGGGGCCAATGACGCCAGCGGCGGCAGATTGTGCTCCAACGAGAGGGCGTATACGTCGTCCTCAATGATCATGACATCATAACGCCGACAGATCTCCACCAGCTCCCGGCGGCGGTACTCAGGAATCTGCGCCAGCGTGGGGTTCTGGCAGGTGGGCATCAGATACAGCCCTTTGATGCCCCCGGCCCGGCAAGCCGCTTCCAGCGAATCGGGCAGCATCCCCCCCTGATCCATCCGAATGGGCGTCAGGTTGAGCCGCAGGCGGCGGGCAAGCTGTTTGAGGAGCGGATAACTGAGCTGTTCGGCGGCGATGCGATCCCCCGGATTGAACAGGGAGGCGAGTACCGTCAAAAGCGCGTGCTGCGCCCCCGCACAGACGAGGAGGTTCTCCGGCGAAACGGCCAGCCCGTACCGCCCCGCCCAATGAGCCCCGGCCTCGCGGTGCCGCAACAGGCCGCGCGGCTGCTGATAGCTGCTGAGCTCCTTCAAATCGGCATAGCGGGACAACTCGGCTACGGCCTCGTTCAAATCCGGGTTCAGATATTCAAAAGGCGCAATAAACCCCAGATCATGCATCCTGCCCGCGCCCTCGTATACGTCCACGTCGCGGCACGGCGCGGTCACAAAAGTCCCCCGCCCGGTCACGCCCACGGTCAAGCCGCGCTGCGCGGCCTCGGCGTAGCCCCGGCTCACGGTCCCGATGGTCACGCCGAGCGCTTCGGCCAACTCCCTGTGCGTCGGCAGCGATTCGCCGGGCGCAAGACAGCCATCCTCAATGCCCTGCGCGATGGCGTTGGCAACGAGCATATACTTGGCCTCGCCGGAATGTTCCCGCGCCTGATCCTGATACAGTCCGAGCAGTTTCATACGGCTGGCCTACAAGACCTCCGAAGCGCCGTCAACAGGGCTTTTGCGCCGGGCCTTGAGCGCATCGAGCAACGCCGCCGTCACCCGCAAGCCCCCCTTGCCGCGCCCGAGCTCCACGCCCGGCTTCGCCATGCCGTGATAATCCGAACCGCCGCTGAGACCGAGGCCGTACCGGGCAGCCAGCTCCACGCAGAACCGCTCGTCACGCGCGGAGTGCTCGCTGTGGTAGGCTTCGATGGCCCCAAGGCCCGCCTCTTTGAGCCGGGGGATGATTTCGTCGAACCACGACGGCGGGCAACGGATCAGCATGGGATGCGCAAAGCTCACCACCGCACCGAGATCCGCCATGAGGCTTACCCCCTCCTCCGGGAAGAGCAGCGTCCGGGGCACGTATGCGGAGCCGTAATAGCCGAGATACAGCTCAAAGGCCTGTGCGAAGCCGGACACGATGCCGCGTTTCTGGAGCACGCGGGCGATGTGGGGCCGGCCGACCGATTCACCCCCGGCCTCATCCAGCACTTCCTGATAGCTTATATTGATGCCGATAGACCGGAGCTTGTCGAGAATCTTCAGATTGCGCTCTTCCCTGTGCCCACGCAAACGGGCCAGCTCCGCATCCAATGGGGCGGAATGCCGGGGCAGCCACAACCCGAGCAGATGGATTTCCCCATACTGCCCCTGCACGCCGAGCTCGCACCCCCGGATGATCTCCACCCCGTACTCGCGCCCGGCGGCTTCCGCTTCATCAAGCCCGGAAACCGTATCGTGGTCGGTCACGGCAACCGCCGCGAGCTTCAAGGAAGCCGCCCTGCGTATGAGCTCCCTGGGGGTGTCCGTACCGTCGGACGCCGTGGTATGCGTATGCAAATCAACAAAACGGGGCTGCATGATTCCTCCTCATCGCCGCCCTGCGGGAGAGACATTCACCTTTTCGATGATTTTCTAAAAAACTCATTTTAAATTCCATACAGTTGAATACAAGTTTCATTGAAAACGCGAATATCCCCCTGCCGGAAGGCGGCTTGTCCTCCGCAACGGAAGGCGTTACACTCTTCATTTATCCGTCAACACTGCGCCAAGGAGACGCTTCATGGCCCTGAATCCCGAACTGCTTGCCCTGCTCACCTGCCCCGTATGCCGGGGAGAGCTGGAACCTGTGGACAAAGAAAGCGGGCTGGAATGCCCGGCCTGCGCCTTGGTTTTTCCTGTGCGCGACAATATCCCCATCATGCTTCAAGAAGAAGCCATCCGCAAGGACGATTGGGAACGCGGACAACGCAAAAAGCAATCCCGCTGAGACAAGAAAAGCATGCCCACCCCGGACATGCTTTTCCTTTATGAAAAAAACACATTGCCGCCCCAGTCCGGGATGCTCCCATAAGCCCAGCCAGCCGCAGGCATCCAGATGCCCGCATCCCGGATGCCCACACCCAGCTCAAAAGCGCAGCCAGCCGCAGGGGATCCGAATATCGGGGGGCAGCCGCCCCTTTTCATGTGGGGCGGCAATCCCTCTGAAGCTCCGGGCTATGCGGCCCCATCCGGGAAGCGGCCCCATCAATTGGAGGCGTTGGGGAACAAAGGTTCCTTCATGGACATGCTGCCGAGGAAATTCCCCATAGAACGGGCATTGAGCGTCTTTATGTACGGGGCCGCCTCCTTGGGCAAAGGGGCCCCGCCGTATTGGACATGGAAAACCTTGGCCGCACGTTCGCGGAACGCCTGCACAGCCTCGTTGTACACCGGCACCTCGGAAACGCCCTTGAGCGACGCGGGAAGCGGTTCGCGGTATTCGAGGATGAGCTTGGCGCGCTTGAAATCATTCAGGCAGGCGAACCGCTGCACCAGCCAATCAATGGAGGCCCACTGTTCCTCAGGCACGAACAACGAGGCAAAAGGATCTTTGGCCCCATTCACGATACGGATATTCCCATAAAAGCTTTCACCGCCAAACACCGCACCCATATTCCGCTCCGCCAGAGGCCCGCTGAACGTCAGGGGGTCCCATTCCCAAGCATTGTTTGGCACAAAGGAAAGGGCCACGACAGCGACGGGAGACGCAGCATCCGTTCCGTATACGGAAACAAAGGTTTCCGGGAACTGGTAGCCTTGATCCGTGCTCAGGAACGGGGCGATCTGGCCGTGCGCAAGCATCGGCATATCCGCAACACTGACGGAAACGTCGGGACGCGCCGGAGAAACCAGCGTCGAGCCTTCAAAGCCACGGTAGAACGGCGTACAGGCTGAAACAGCCACAACCATGTACCACAACAGGAAAAAACGGATCGTTTTCATAGCTATCTCCGAATATATGCCTTATAAAGCCCTATTGCCGATAAATACGCCCGAACCTCCGAGGACGCCACCCTTTTTTTGGCACTCCACAGCCGTTGCCTCTTGCCTCCAGCACGCCGCCATTCCCATATGGACTGATGGGGATATATCGGGAAAGGGAGAGACGACTTTTTCCGGGGAAGAACATTTCCTTCCATTCCCAAACCGGCCAGCGCGAAGGGCACCGAAAAAACGAGAGGCCCTCTCCACAGGAAAGGGCCTCTCTGAAAGAGCCGGATGGATCTGCCTTTGAATGCCGGGCGGCTGAATTATACGCTCCGGCCGGGATCAGTTGGCCTGCTTGCGGATGAACGTAGGCAGCTCGATTTCCTCTTCCTCGAAGATAAACTCTTCACGGCCGGGGTTATGCTTTGCCTGCTTGGAGAGCTGCTCACGAGTCCGCAGGAACGTGGGCACAATACGCTCGTCATCGTCAGCCGGAAGATTGTCGAATGTACGGGGTATGCGCGTACGGGGCAGCGGATGCTCCTCGACGGGGGACTGCTTCTGGTAATTCAGCCCGGAATGCGAAGGCTGCGGCTGCTGAACGGGACGCTGCTGGGGCCGGACGGCAGCCATATTGGCCTGCCCGCCCTGCACGACCTTCGGCGCGGTATTGCCCTCAATGCCCGTAGCGATGACGGTGATGCGGATCTCGTCCCCGGCGTTCTCGTCGGTGGCGCACCCGATGATGATGTTGGTATCGGCTTCGCCCAGCGCGTCGTTGATGTAGGCGGACGCGTCGTTGAATTCCTCAAAGAGCAGATCTTCGTTGGCCGTAATGTTGATGAGCACCGCCTTGGCCCCGGCGATGGACACATCTTCCAGAAGCGGGCTGGTGATGGCCTTGCGGGCGGCTTCGATGGCACGCCCTTCGCCCGCAGCGATGCCGGCGCCCATCATGGCCAGGCCGGATACGCTCATGACCGTGCGCACGTCGGCGAAGTCCACGTTGATGAGGCCGGGGACGGTGATGAGGTCGGAAATGCCCCGGACGGCCCGGTGCAGCACATCATCGGCGCATTTCAGCATATCGCTGAGCTTCGCCTTCTTGGGGGCGATGGTCAGCAGGCGGTTGTTCGGGATCGTGATCAGGCTGTCCACGTTCTCGCGGAGTTCGGCAATGCCCTGCTCCGCGGCGCGGGCGCGTTTCGTGCCCTCGAAAAGGAACGGTTTGGTCACGACGCCCACCGTCAGGGCCCCCAGCTCACGGGCGGCCTGCGCCACAATGGGGGCCGCGCCCGTCCCGGTGCCGCCGCCCATGCCCGCGGTCACAAAAACCATATCGGCATCGCCGATGGCGTCCTTGATCGCGCCGATGCTTTCCTGCGCCGCATCACGGCCCACGTTGGGATCGGCCCCGGCCCCAAGCCCTTTGGTCAGCTTTTCACCGATCTGGAGCTTGATTTCAGCCTTGGAGCGAAGCAGGGCCTGCGCATCCGTGTTGGCGCAGATGAAGGTGACTCCCTTCAGGCCCGCCATGATCATGTTCTGCACGGCGTTGCCGCCGCCACCGCCGACACCGATGACCTTTATATTCGCGGGGGGGGTATCCGCTTCAAACTGCATATCCATCATAGCTCCTCCTCAAAGAGAACAACTACTGAGCGCCCAAGCGTCAGGAAATTTCGGAAAACCATTTCTTCATACGCGACAGGATCGAGTTGAACACGTTCCCATCGCTTCGGATACGGAATTTCTGCTCCATGCCTTCCTTCTCCGCACCGAAGCGGAGCAGGCCCATGGCCGTGGCGAACTTTGGACTGTTCACCATATCTTTGAGCCCGCCCACATTACGGGGATACCCGATGCGCGTAGGCAGGTTGAAAACTTGTTCGCCGAGCTCCTGACAGCCCTGAATAAGGGCCGTCCCGCCCGTGAGCACCACACCCGCACCAATCATGTTCTTGAGGCCGGAACGCACCAGCTCCTGATCGAGGAGCGTGAGGATTTCCTCCATGCGGGGCTCACAGATTTCCGCCAGCACCTGACGCGACAGGCGGCGAGGTTCCCGCCCGCCCACGCTGGGCACTTCGATATACTCATCCGGGCGCACCATTTCGGCAATGGCCGCACCGTGCTTAATCTTGATCTTTTCCGCCGCAGCCATGGGCGTGCGGAGGCCGAACGCGATGTCGTTGGTCAGGTTCTGCCCGCCAAGCGCCAGCACGCCCGTATGCTTGATGGAGTCGTTGGCGAAAATGGCGATGTCGCAGGTCCCGCCGCCGAGGTCGATGAGGGCCACGCCGATCTCGCGTTCCTCCTCGGTGAGCACGGCCTTGGCCGAGGCGAGGGATTCCAGCACGATGTCCGACACGTCAAGCCCGCTCTTATGGCAGGAGCGCACGATGTTCTGGGCGGAAGTGACCGCACCGGTCACGATGTGAACCTTCACTTCCAGACGCACCCCGGCCATGCCCATCGGATCGGCAATGCCGCGTTGATCATCGACGATGTATTCCTGAGGCAGAATATGGATCACCTCGCGATCCAGCGGGATGGCGACCGCCTTGGCCGCATCCAGCGCACGCTCGATGTCGCGGGGCGAGACTTCGCCGCCCTTGACGGCAATGACGCCATGACTGTTGAAGCCTTTGATGTGGCTGCCGGCGATGCCCGCATACACGGAGCGGATTTCACATCCGGCCATCAGTTCGGCTTCTTCAAGCGCCCGCTTGATGGATTGCACCGTCTGCTCGATATTGACCACGACCCCCTTCCGCAGCCCGGTGGACGGACTCGTGCCGATGCCGACAATATCCATCCCGCCGTTCTCAGAGGGTTCGCCCACCACCGCACAAATCTTGGTGGTGCCAATATCAAGGCCGACTATCAATTCAGATTTGGACATGCGCTACTCCTTGGCGCGTTTCGCAATGCATGTCGGGATATTGCGTCATCCCGATCACGCAAAATCAGACCCGAATCCATCATTTCGGGAGGCGCTGCGGCGTCACCCTGCCCGTCACTGCCGTTCCGGGCCAAAACGAGGGTGTCTTTTTCCGCCCTGTTTCACAGTCTGAATACCCCGGATACAGCATATTTTCCGTAAAAAGTCTAGAAAAAACCGCTACTCGCTTTTAAACATTCTCAGGTTCCACAACCCAGACGTTGCCGTCGGCGGCCCAAACTTCCCGTGCCGTCTTCAACTCGCCGCGGCGGGCAAGATCGGAAAGAACCAAACTCAGCCGACGCAGGTTGGCGTCCCAGTCCTCAGCGGCGATGCACAGCACCAGATTCCTGTTTTCAATAAAGACCTCAAAGCCCTTGGCCGCGCTCACCCGGAACAGGGAAACGCTGGCCATGTTCACAGGCAGGTGGGCGGCCTGAAACGCGCGGGAAAGCTCGTCCATCTGGGGAAGCAGCTCCTCGCCGCCGGGGAGGAGCTCCAGCGTCGGCAGCGACAGGAAATTCCCCACACTCACGGGCGCGATGATCTGCCCCTTGTTGTCCGCATAGTGCAGGACGCCGTCTTTGAGCATCCAAAACGCGGGGATACGCTCCCGGATGCGGATCTCAAACGCATCCGGCAGGCGGCGCTTCACGGCCACGGACAGCACCCACGGGTTGCTGCGGAGGCCCTGCTCCACATCCGCGATGTTGACGGTCAGGCTGTTGACGCCCGATTGCAGGTTTGCGGCCTTGAGCACTTCCTCGCGCGAAAAATGGGTCGTGCCCCGGATTTCAACGCGCTTGATGGCAAAAAACTCGCTGGTCGTCGCCAGCCGGTGCAACTGAAGCCCCCCCACGCCAAGCCCGACGAGCAGCGCAGCGCCGATCCCAAGGCCAAGAGTCCAACTGAGGGCCGATTTCACATGGGCGAAAAACGATCCCCCCGAAGAAGAGGGGGCCCGCCGCTGCTGGCTGGTATAGCTGTTGCGGGCGGAACGCCTGCCGCTGCGTCTGGACGAACTCAGAATACCCACAATTTCACTTCCGTCTGCAATTGGATCCCAAACCGTTCCCATACGGCGCCCTGCGCCGACCGGATGAGCTCAAGCGCGGCGTCCGCGCTGCCCTTGCCCTCATTGACCAGAAAATTCGCATGAAGCCCGGAAAAACACATGCCCCCAAGCCGTCTGCCCCGGAACCCAGCCTCGTCAAGCAGCCTGCCCGCCGACATCCCCTCCGGGGGGTTTTTGAAGACGCATCCCGCGCTCCATGAACGAACGGGCTGTACCCGCAGCTTGCGTTCGATATTGCCGCGCAGGGCCGTGCGGATCGCTTCCGGTTCCGCCGGGCGCAGCGCCAACACGACGCCGGAAATGGCAAACCACGGCTTCCCGCCGTCCTTCAAGCCGAAAAAGCGGTACCCGCAGCAAACATCCTCGCGCCCCAGCGTCCGAAAGCCCCGATCCGGGGAAAATACATCCACGCTGCGCAGCACCGTGCCCATGTCCATCCCGTGCGCCCCGGCATTCCCGGCCACCGCGCCGCCCACGTCGCCCGGCACCCCGGCCATGCCTTCCAGCCCGGACAAACCGTGCTTCATGCACCAGACCAGCAGGCGGGGCAGCTTTACGCCCGCGCCGACCCGCACGAGCCGCAGCCCTCCTTCCTCACCGATCACGGCGGGCGCTCCGTCCATACCGCAGCGGACGAGCACAACGGGCAGCTCGCCATCGGCGGCGAGGATATTCGTCCCGCCGCCAAGCATGGCCACGCGCCCCCCGATCCGATCCGCCGCCGCAGGCAGCGTTTCCAGATCCGCGGCGCTTTCAAACGTGGCGAGCGCCAGCGACCGGCCCCCCAGATGCAGGGAGGTCAAAGAAGCCATGCGCGGCGACGCAACGATCCGTACCATCGGTTTTCCTCTTTCCCGTTTGTTTCGCAGGAGAACGACTCTGTTGAATATTATTTTTTGCAGGGAACAAGCCCTTCCGACTGATAAAGGCCGTGTATCAGGGCACCCCTTTTACGCCCCAGCCCTTCAGGGCGGAAAGGATGCCCCCGGCGGCAAGCGGCCCGGTGGCGCAAGGCACTTTCCACAGCAACACGAGGATGCCTCCGGCGGCAAGGGGCCGACTGCCCCTTGACCCCGTCCGGGGGACGAGCCGCCCCCCGGACCCCGGCAAAACCGAAAACGCCGCTGCATTCCCGGTTTTCATCAACAGCCTCCCCTGTGCCGTACAACGGAACTCCCGCCGCACGGCCTCCCCACCAGTCAAAGTTTTTGCGGGTGGGGGCCGGGGGAGGGAGCTTTTTGCAAAAAGCGCCCTCCCCCGATTGCCCTTCTACTCCAGCGCGAGGAAACGCGGCCCGACAGTGGTCACATTGCCCGCGCCGATGGTCAGGAAAAGATCACCGGGCTTGAGGATATCCGGCAACGCGGCAACCATCTCGTCAAAATTCTGGAAATAGCTCACGTCCGCGTCCGATACCTGCCGGATGCCCTGCGCAAGGTTCTGCCCGTTCACGCCGGGGATGGGCTTTTCCGACGCGGGATAGATTTCCGTCAGCAACAGCTTGTCCACCGTACCGAGCACATGGCAAAATTCACCGAACAGCGCCTGCGTCCGCGAAAAGCGGTGCGGCTGAAACGCCACCACAACCCGGCGATCCGGGTAGGCGGTGCGGGCCGTCGCCAGCGTCGCGGCGATTTCCACGGGATGGTGCCCGTAGTCGTCCACGACAAGGATGTCGTTCTTTTCGCCCTTATACTCGAAACGCCGCCCCACCCCGCCGAAACGGGCCAGCCCCTCGATGCAGAAATGCGGCGCGATGCCGGCATCCAACGCCACGCCGATGGCGGCAAGCGCGTTCAGGATGTTGTGGCGGCCCGGCTGACGCAACGCCACCTCACCAAGCTCCTCGCCCTTGATGAAGACCTTGAACCGGTTGATGACCCCGCACTCCAGCACTTCCGCCCGGATATGGTTGCCGGATCCAAACCCGTAGGTCACGACGGGACGCTTCACGCGGGGCAGCAGGCGCTCCACGCCGGGGTCGTCGCCGCACACGACGTTCAGCCCGTAGAACGGGATCTGGTTCATGAAACTGACGAACGCCTCGTCGATGGCTTCCTGATTGCCATAGTGATCCAGATGGTCGCGGTCCACATTGGTCACGACGTTGATGATCGGCAGCAGGCAGAGGAACGAACCGTCGGATTCGTCGGCTTCGGCGATCAGGTACTCGCCCTGCCCCAGACGGGCGTTGGCCCCATAAGCGTTGATCCGCCCCCCGATGATGACCGTCGGGTCAAGGCTGGCGGCGTCGAAAATGGCGGCGGTCAGCGACGTGGTGGAGGTCTTGCCGTGCGTCCCGGCAATGGCGATCCCGGTCCGCAGGCGCATAAGCTCCGCCAGCATCTCCGCACGGGGAATGACCGGGATCCCCTTCCGGCGGGCGGCGACCACTTCCGGGTTGTCTTCCGCCACCGCGCTGGACTTTACCAGCACGTTGACGTCGCCCACATTCCCGGCGGCGTGCCCGATATGGATATCCGCCCCAAGCGAGCGCAGGCGCTGAACCACAGGGCCGTCCGCCATGTCCGAGCCGTGCACTTCATAGCCGAGGTTCAAAAGCACTTCGGCGATGCCGCTCATGCCCGAACCGCCGATGCCGATCATATGGATTTTCGTAAACTTGGTACGCATCGTCGTTTCCTTTTTCAGCTCCGGCGGCACAGCGCAAGAACGCCCTGCGCCACCTTGGAGGCGGCATCGGGACGCGCGCAGGTATGCGCCATCTGGGACATCGTGTACAGCGTGCCGGGATCCTGCAGCAGGTTGATGAGCATCCCCCCGGCGTCCAGATGCGGGAGGTCTTTTTCCGCCACCAGCAGCGCAGCCCCCCGATCAACCATCACTTGAGCGTTGTATGTCTGATGATCGTGGGTCGCATGAGGGAAGGGCACGAGCACGGCGGGCTTTCCGGCTACGGCCAGTTCCGCCACGGACGTCGCTCCGGCCCGGCACAACACCAGATCGGCCCACTGATACGCCGCGGCCACATCCTCGATGAACGGCGTCACGCCCGAAGCGTCGACGCCGTGCGCCCGATATCCGGCAAGCACGCGCTCCAGATCGAACGAGCCCGTTTGATGCCGGATTTCAATCCCGGCCTTCATCAGGCGTTCCAGACTGGCGAGGATCACGGAATTGACGGCCTTCGCCCCCTGGCTGCCGCCCATGACCAAAAGGCGGCGGGTGCCGGGATGCCCAACAGCGTTTTTCCCGGACTCCACAATCGCCTCGCGCACGGGATTGCCTGTAAGCTCGCTCTTTCTTGCGTCAAAAGCCCCGGTCACGTCCGGCAGGGACAGGAACACCCGTTTCGCCAGCTTCGCCAGCATGCGGTTGGTCAGGCCCGGCATGGCGTTCTGCTCGTGCACGGCGATGGGGACGCCGGAAAGCCTGCCCGCCACCAGCGACGGGAATGAGGCATAGGCCCCGAAGCCGATCACGGCGTCGGGCCGGAAGCCCTTCACGATGGCCCCAGCCATGGACACGGCGCGGAAAAGCCCCCACAGCGCGCCCACGGAACGCAGGCCGCGCCCAAGCACGCCGCGCACGGGCAGCCCCCGGAACTCCAGCCCGGCCTGTTTCGCCAGCTTCGCCTCGGAACCGTACTGCGAACCGACGAACAACAGCTCGGCGCCTTCACGCCGCAACTGCTCCGCCACAGCCAACGCCGGAAAAATATGCCCACCGGTTCCGCCGGTGGTCAGAATGACCCGAACGCCCATATCCTTATCCTGTCACCGCGCCGTGCGGGAAAAATTCAGCAGCAAGCCGATGCACATCATACTCGCAAGCAGGCTGCTGCCGCCGTAGCTCAAAAACGGCATGGCCACCCCCTTGGGCGGCGCCATCCCCATAACCACGGCCAGATTGAGCGTAGCGCCGATGGCCAGCACCAGCGTCACGCCGAAAGCCGAAAAACGATCGCGCAGATCCGACTGCCCCATGATGATCTTGTAGCAGCGCATGAACAGCATGGCGAACAGCACCATGATCAGCGTCATGCCGAAAAAGCCGAGCTCCTCGCCCACCACCGCCATGATAAAGTCGTTGTGCGCTTCGGGCAGGTAGAACATCTTCTGGGAACTGCCGCCCATGCCCACGCCGAAGAACCCGCCGGAACCGAGCGCATACAGGGACTGCACAAGCTGATACCCCGCATTCTGGGCGTCCGCGAACGGATCGAGAAACGCCACCAGACGCCGGGCACGGTACGGCTCAAAGATGATCAGGGCCAACGCGCCCGCCAAGCCCACGCCGATGGCCATAAACAGATAAATGAACCGTGTCCCCCCGATCAGGCACATGAAGAACAGGATCAGCGAAAGCACCACGGCCCCGCCAAAGTCCGGCTGCGCCAGCAGCAGGCAACAAAACAAGGCCGTCATGGCAAACGGCGGAATGATGCCTTTGCTGAACGTCTTCACCAGATCCTGTTTCGTGCTCATGAAGTAGGCCAAGTAGAGGGCAAGCGCGATCTTGGCGAACTCCAGCGGCTGGATGGAGAAGAATTTCATCGAAATCCAACGCTGCGCGCCGTTGACGCGCGTACCCAGCGGGCTCAGGGTCACAAACAGCAGCATCAGCACAAACAACAGGAACGGATACTGGAATTTGTACAGGACGTGGCGCGGCACGGCCGCAAGAACCCACATCACAACCCCGCCCGCGGCGGCATAAATGAGCTGGCGCTTGAAAAAGAAATACTTGTCGCCGTTGATGCGTTCCGCCACCACGCCGCTGGCGGAGAGCACCATGAGCAGGCCGATGCACAACAGCATAAGGAACAGCGCGATCAACCCCCAGTCGTACTGTCCGGCAGAGGGGCTTTCCTGCGCCGGACGGAACCCGGACGAAGGAACACGGCGACGGGCCATCATCATGCGAGCACCTCACGGACGACGCGCTTGAAGTCTTCGCCGCGCCGCAGGTAATTGGGGTATTGGTCATAGCTGGAACACGCCGGAGCCAACAGCACCACATCGCCCTCATGGGCCAGTGCGGGCAGGCCGTCCTTGCCCGCCACCCGGCGCAGCGCCTGTTCTAAAGTGCGATCCCACGTCACGGGCAGCGTATCCCTCCACGCAGGCTCAAACCGTTCACGGCTTGCCCCGAACAGGGCCACGCACCGGGCCCGCCCTTTCAAAAGCGGGCACAGCCCCGGCAGATCCCCGCCCTTGAACTTGCCGCCCGCAAGCAGCACCACGGGCCGATCAAACGACGACAACGCCACCCGCAGGGCTTCCACGGTCGTACATTTGGAATCATTGACGTACAGCACGCCGTTGATCTCAGCGACTTTTTCCAGCCTGTGCTCCAAGGGCCGGAACGCGGCAACGGCACGGGCGGCGGCTTCCTCCGTCACGCCGAATTCGCGGCAGGCCAGCCATGCCGCTTCGGCATTGCAGCGGTTGTGCGGGCCCATGAGCTGCATATCCGGGAAACGGCCCGATTCCGTATAATGGATTTTCCGCGCCTTGATCCCGTACTTCCCGGCGAGCCCGTCCATGCCCTCCTGCAGCACCGCGAGATCCTCCCCGGTCTGGTTGGCGAACAGGCGCATCTTGGCGCTGACGTACTCGTCCATGTCCTTGTGGAAATCGAGATGGTTCTCGCTGATGTTCAGCAGGATGCCCACGCGCGGGTGCAGCGTCGAACAGGTCTGCAGCTGGAAACTGGACAATTCCAGCACCACCACATCCGCCTTCTCGCCGGACAGGATATATTCCGACAGCGGCGTGCCGATATTGCCGCCCGTAAAGACCCTGAGGCCCTGCTCCTTCAACATGGCCGCGCACAAGCTGGTCGTCGTGGTCTTGCCGCTGGTCCCGGTCACGCCGATCACCGGCTCGCCGGAAAGCTGGCGCCATGCCAGCTCGGTTTCGGCCATGATCTCCGGCGGGTTGTCGTCGGGCAGAAACTTGCTGATGACCGCGGCGGCCACGCCGGGGCTCGGCACGACCAGCTTCGCATCCCGGAACTGGCCCGGCGTATGTTCGCCGCATACGATCTCCACTCCCGCGGACTCAGCCCATTCCGCGAACCCAGCCGGGACGCGCCCCACAGAGCGATCCAGCAGCCGCACCCGCGCCCCAAGCTCGTGCAGCAGTTTGGCGGCGGCCACGCCGGAAACCCCGGCCCCCACAACAACCGCGAGGTCGCCCGGTTTCACCGCCGGTGCAGGCTTCGTGGACATTTCGTTTGCAGCTTTCATCATGACTCCAGAATGATGCCTCCGGCGGCAAGAGCCGCCCCTTGATCCCGCCGGGAAAAGGCTCCCCCGGCCCCTCGGAGCCGCCGCGAACCGATTCCGCAGAACCGGCCCACAGCGATCCGGGCGCGCCGGAAAGCCCTCTCTTCACTTGATCCGGGAATAAATTTCCCTGTTTTGCCGCCAAGCGCCTTGGAAGGGCAAGGAAGCCGAAAACGGCGGCCTTCCTTCAAAGCCGATGCCTTCCCGGTGCTATCTCAACTTCAGTGCCGACAACGCGATGAGCCCAAGCATCACCGAGATGATCCAGAACCGGATGATGATCTTCGATTCAGGAATGCCTTTCATCTCATAATGATGGTGCAGCGGGGCCATGCGGAAAATGCGCTTCCCGCCCGACGCCTTGAAATAGCTCACTTGCAGGATCACGGAGAGGGTTTCCGCCACGAACAGGCCGCCCACAATGAGGAGCAGCAGTTCCTGCTTGCAAAGCACCGCAAGGAAGGCCAGCACGCCGCCGAGCCCAAGCGATCCCACGTCGCCCATGAACATCTGGGCGGGGTAGGCGTTGAACCAGAGGAAGCCAAGCCCCGCACCCGCCAGAGCGCTACAAAATACCGCGACCTCGCCCACGCCGGAAATGTATTCAAGCTGCAGATACTGCGCGAACCGCACATGCCCCGTGATGTAGATGTACACCGAGAACACCAGCGCGGCGACGACCATCGGGCCGATGGCCAGCCCGTCGAGCCCGTCCGTCAGGTTCACCGCGTTGGACGTCCCCACCATGACCAGCATGGCAAAGGGGATATACCAATATCCGAGATCCGGGTTCAGCGTCTTGAAGAACGGAAACGCCAGCCGCGTGGAATAGGCCGGTTCCGACACCAGCAGGAGCATGGCGACCCCGGCGACCAGCATCTGGCCCGCAAATTTCGCGCGCGGGCTGAGGCCCTTGTTCTGATGGTGGGATACCTTCATGAAGTCGTCGACGAACCCCACAGCCGAAAACCCGACGAACACCAGCATGGTCATCCATATATAGGCGTTGGTCAGATCCGCCCACAACAGCACGCTCACGCTCACCGCGAACACGATGAGCAGGCCGCCCATCGTGGGGGTCCCGGCCTTGCACTGGTGCGCCTTCACTTCCTTGAGGATTTCCTGACGGCACTTGATGGCCTGCAGCCAGCGTATGAAATAGGGCCCGACGAGGATGCTCACCGCGAGCGCCGTCACAAGCGCCCACGCGGATCGGAAGGTAATGTATTTGAAAATGTTGAGGACGGAATAGTCAACACTCAACGGATACAGCAGGTTATACAGCATGAGGATCTCCCGCCTGAGCCTCCGTGAAGGCGTTGACCAGCGTTTCCAGTTTGTTTGAACGCGACCCCTTGAACAGGATCACGCCTCCGCCGCTGCCGAGATCACAGGCGGCAAGGCCTTTGAACATATCTTCGGCGGACGCCACCGGGCAGAATGCGCCCCCGTAACGTCCGGCATGCAGCCCCTCTTCAAACGCTTCCCGATGCCCGCCCTTCCAGCAAACGAGGCGGGGCCTGATGTCCGCCACAAGGCGGCCCAAATTGCGGTGCTCATCCTCGGAAAGCGAACCGAGCTCGCCCATTTCGCCGAGCACGCACACAAGGGGCCTGTCCGCGCGATCCCCTGCCATTTCAGCGGCGGCCTCCAGCATCCGCGAAAAAGACAGCGGGTTGGCGTTGTAGCTATCGTCAATGACCAGCCAATCCCCGGCCCGCGAACAGGCAAAACGCTGTTTCGGCAGCACGGCCCCGGCGAACCCGGCGGCGATTTCCTCGGCGCCCAGCCCCAGACGGTGCGCTACGGCGGCTGCGGCAATGACGTTTTCCGCGCCGAACGCCCCACGGAACGGAGCCTCCACATCAATGGAAACCCCGTCCAGCCACAGCCGGAACAGCCCCTTGTCCTCGCCCGCCGGCACGACATAGGCCGCACGGTAGTCCACTTGGCGCCCCGCGGTGGAAAAGAAAACCAATTCCTGCCGCACGGCACGGGCTTCGCGCGCGAGATCGGGATAATCGGCGCTGATGATCGCCGTCCCGCCGGGCGCGAGGTGCGCAAGAAGCCTCGCCTTATAATGCGCCGTCCCCCGATCGCCCAAACCGGCGGCATGGCCCGGCCCCACGTTGAGGATCAAGGCAAGATCCGGCTCAAGAATGGCCCCAAGCTCGTCCATGTCATGGGGGCGGCTGATGCCCGCCTCCATGACCCAAAACGCTTCCTCGCCGGTCGCCGCCAGCATGGACAGGGGCAGGCCGATCTGGTTGTTCAGGTTCATATGGGTCTTGGCGGTAAGCCCGCGGCGGCCCAGAACCTGCGCAAGCAGTTCCTTGACCGTGGTTTTGCCCGCCGTGCCGGTAAGCCCGATCACCCGAGTCCCGCTGAGGCGTTTGCGCCAGCAGTGCGCCAGCTTCCCAAGCGCCTTGACCGTATCGTCAACGAGGATGAGCGGGACGGGCGGCACGCCGCCGAACGGATTCCGGGATGCCAGCAGCGCGGCGGCCCCGGCTTCGGCGGCCTTTCCAGCAAAATCGTGCCCGTCGAACGTTTCGCCGGGGATGCAGACGAACAGGGAGCCGGGCTTGACCGCACGGCTGTCCGTACCCACGCCTTCCACAATGCCGCAAGGCACGGCACCCGCCACGGCGGAACCGTCCACCGCGCGGACAACCTCTTCAAAACTCAGGCGCATCCCAGAATCTCCCGGACTGTTTGCTGATCGCTGAACGGGTGTTTGACATCGCCGATCTGCTGCGTGCCCTCGTGCCCCTTGCCCGCGATAAGCAGGGCGTCGCCGGGGCGCAGGAGCTCAAGCCCCTTTTCGATGGCCCGGCGGCGATCCGGATCGGCAAAGACTTCGGCGGCCCCGGAGAGGCCGGGCATGACGTCGGCCATGATCGCCTCAGGCTCCTCGTGGCGCGGGTTGTCGGAGGTAAGCACCGCCACATCGGACAGCCTGGCTACGGCTTCACCCATGAGCGGGCGCTTGGCCCGGTCGCGGTTGCCCCCGCAGCCGAACACGGTGACGATGCGCTTGAAGCCCGCCCCGCGCAGCGCGTTGAGGACGTTGATCAGCGCGTCGGGCGTATGGGCATAGTCCACAAACACATCAAGGTTCTGCGGGTTGAGGATGCGCTCCAGACGGCCCGGCACCCCGCAGAAGGTCTCGAAACAGCGGAACGCTTCGGGATCGAGGCCGAACCCAAGGGCGACGGCCTGCACGGCGAGCAGGTTTTCCGCATTGTAATTGCCCACCAGCGGCGACGTGAATTCCCATTCGCGGCCTTCAAAACTGGCATGCAAACGCAACCCTGCGGTCGTACTGGAAAGCACCCTGCCCGCAAGGTAGCGCCCGGAAGATCCAGGGGCCGTCAGGCCAAAGCCGATGGCGTCGGGAACCATCCCCGCCAGACGGGCCCCCCACGGGTTGTCCGTGCCGATAGCCATCACGCGATCCGCGAAGGGCCTGCCGTCCTCGTCAAGGAACAGCTTGGCCTTGGCCTTGAAATACGTCTCCATATCGTGATGGTAGTCGAGGTGATCCTGCGTCAGGTTCGAGAACACGGCCCCGCCGAAGCCGACGCCCGCGACGCGGTTCTGATCCAGCGCGTGCGAAGAGACTTCCATAAAGGCCATATCCACATCGGCGGCGCGCATATCGGCCAGCATGGCATGCACGTCGAGGCAGTCCGGCGTGGTCATGGGCGCGTCCTCATGGTGCCCCGGCCAGCGATAGGAAACCGTGCCGAGCACGCCGGTCTTCTTCCCGGCGGAGGCGAACAGATGATCGAGCAGATAGGTCGTGGTGGTCTTGCCGTTGGTTCCGGTCACGCCGACCACTGGGAACGGGAGGGAAGCCGTCCCGTACCGGGCGCGGGCCAACAGCCCAAGGGCCTGACGGGGATCGGCACAGTCGACGGCTTCCGCTTCGCCGCAGTTCCCCGCGGCCTCAGGGCGGCAGACCACATACCCGGCCCCCCGCGCCACGGCGTCGGCAATGAACTGAGAACCGTCGGCACTGCTGCCGGGCAGAGCCACAAAAACACAACCGGGGGTCGCCTTGCGGGAGTCGATGCACAACTCCATCCCCTGCGCGGCCACGCGGGATTCCAGTAACGAAAGCGGATACATTCCCATTATTCCTGCTCCGAAAGCCAAAGAACGCATGACGTGGGGGCCGAATCCTTCCCCGCCCAGCGCACGCCCGGTTCCGGCGTTTGTCGTACCACTCTTGAACCATTGCCCTTGATGACGGGGACAAGCCCCTGCCGCGCAAACATTTCCACGGCCCGCCGCACGGACTGCCCCACCACGTCCGGGACCGTCCCCGAATCCCGAACCGGCAGCGCCGTCTTCCTTTTCGCCAGCTCGCTGCGGTACTCGCCGAGCACGGTCTTTTCCTTGTTCCCCCGCCGTTCCGCACGGGCGCGGGCGCGGGCCTCGGCCTTTTCCCGTGCCTTGATCTGCGCGGGGGTCAGCGCGCCGGGATCCGGCAGCGAACCATGATACGCCATGACCCGCGACGTCACGGCCTTGAACACCGGCGCCGCGATCACGCCGCCGTACCTCACTTTCGACGGTTCATCAATAAAAATGACCACGAGGTATTGCGGCTTTTCGGCGGGAACAAGCCCTACGAACGACGCGGTGCGCTCCCCGCCGTACTTGCCGCGAAACGCCTTCTGCGCCGTTCCGGTCTTCCCCGCCACGGACACGCCGGGGATGGCGGCGCGCCTGCCCGTGCCCTCATCGACGACCTCGCGCATCATGGAAAGCACTTCCCGTGCGGTGTTCTTGGAAAAAATACGCTGCTCCCCTCCGCCCACGTCATCGTTGAGGACGATCCGCAGGGGCTTATACACCCCTTCATTGGCAAGCGTCAGATACCCCTGCGCCATCTGGAGCACCGTGACCGCAAGGCTCTGCCCGAACGAGGACGAGATGAGGTCGGCCTCGCTCCATTCGCGCGCCGGGCGCAGGATGCCGCGGCTCTCGGCAAGCTGGATGTTCGTGCGTTCCCCGAAGCCAAGCCGGGAAAGATACCGCTGATACTTGACCGCGCCAAGCTCCAGCCCGATTTTGCCGCAGCCGATGTTGCTTGAGTTGGCAAGGATCTTCGCCACGCTCTGGATATTCTCCTTCGGGCGGCTGTCGTCCCGGATGGTAATGTACCGGCTTTTCCACAGCCCGTTTTCGCAATCGAACGTGGTGTCGCGGGTAACGACCCCTTCCTGAAGCGCCGACGCTATCAAAAACGGCTTGAACGTAGACCCCGGCTCCAGCGCGTCCTGCGCCAGACGGTTGCGGTACTCGCTCGGACGGTACTGGTTATAGGAATTGGGATTGAAGAACGGGGCCTGCGCCCAGGCGAGAATATCGCCGGCGGCCACATCCACCACGAGCACGCCGCCCCATTTCGCGCCGAACTCCGTGACGGCCTTGGAAATTTCCTCCTCGGCGATGGACTGCACCTGCAAATCGAGAGTCAGGTGCACATCCTCGGCGGGCTGCGCCTCGTAATTGCTGTCCACGTAGAACTCACGGCCCGATGCGTCGCGCCGCACGGCCTGACGCACGGAAAGGCCGCCGAGCTGATCGTCAAAGGAACGCTCGACGCCTTCAAGCCCCTTGCCGTCCATGCCGACAAAGCCGAGCAACTGCCCCGCCACCTGACGGTAAGGGTAAATGCGCTCAAACTCGCGGGACAGCTCGACGCCCGTGAGATCCGCCTGCCGGATGGCCTCGGCGGTGGCATCGTCCACGCGGCGGGCAAGCCAGACAAAGCTGCGCTTCTTTTCCAGCAGGGGCCTGATCTGATCGGCCGGACGCCCGAGTATCCCGGCCAGCGTCGCCGCCGTAGCCTGAATGTCCGTGATGATGCTCGGATTTGCATATACGGAACAGCACTCCACGCTGCGGGCAAGGATATGGCCGTTGCGATCGGTGATCATGCCGCGGGGCATAGCCACGGTTTCGGCGGCCATATGCTGCCGCCGCGCGCGCTCGGCCAGAAAGGGGCCTTCCCAAAGCTGGACATATCCGGCCCGGATCCACAGCGCGCCCCACACCACGAAAAAAAGCACCGCCACCGTACGGAACCGGACGTTGTTCCAGTCGACGGACGCAAACCATGCGCGAAGCCCGCCTTCCGAACGGCGTCGGTTGACGGCCTGCGAAGAAGATTGCCGAGTCGTGCGCTTGCGCGCGCCCAAATATGCCATAGAAACCTGACCCCTGGCCCGCCCGTGCGGAGGCTACTGTACCCCGGCTTCAGGCCCCGGATCGGGCATCCGCCGGATCTGGCCGGGCTTGGCCTCGCTCATGCCGAGCTGGATGGCTTTACGGCGCAGTACATGCGGAGCCAGCAGCCTGTCCCGTTCCACTTCAAGTTTGGTTTTGAGGACGGCGCGCTGTTCCACCTCGTTCCTGAGCTGGCGGATGGAATACGCCTTATCCGTGCGCTCAATGCTGAGCCACACCAACGCGAGCCCCATGAGCAGGCTCAGCAGCAGCGACAGGATGAAGGCCAGCAGCCAGCCGCTTGACGACATCTGGCTCATGCCCGTCCCCGCCCTTCACGCCCATGCCGGGCCATGCGCGCGGCGCGCTTGGCTTCATACCGCAGGCGCGCGGCCTCTTCGCCGGATTCCCCGCCGGGCTGCCGGGCATGCGGATCCAGCTTTTCCGCCACGCGCAGCTTGGCGCTGCCCGCGCGGGGGTTCAGCATCTTTTCCCGTTCGGAAGGGCAAATGGGCTTCGGGGTCACAAGCAGGGCTTCCGGCACATGATGGCACACGCACACGGGGATGTGCTTGGGGCAGATGCAGCCCTGCGTCCACGCTTTCATGCGGTGCTTGACCACCCTGTCCTCCAGCGAATGGAAGGAAATGACCGCCACGCGGCCGCCCGGCTTCAACCGTCCGAGGATGGCGTCGAGGAACCGTTCCAATTCGCCGATCTCGTCGTTGACCGCCATGCGCAGCGCCTGAAACGTGCGCGTCGCGGGGTGGTTCCGGGCCTTGGCCCGCCATGCCGCCGGATAAGCGCGCTCCACAAGGGCCGCCAGTTCCCCGGTGGTTTCGATGGGCTTGCGCACCCGCGCCTCCACGATGGCCCGCGCAATGCGCCCGGCCTGCGGATCCTCGCCGTAACGCTCAATGATCTCCTTCAATTCCTCGGCCTTGGCCCGGTTCACAAGGCGGCTCACCGGCAGCTCGCCGGAATCGCGATCCATACGCATGTCGAGGGGGCCATCGGAACTGAAGCTGAAACCGCGCTCCGCCGAGTCGATCTGCAGCGAGGAAACGCCGATATCAATGAGCGCCCCGTCGACGGCATCCCAGCCGATCCCGTCCAGCGCCGCTTCAAACCCGCTGTAGCGGGTATGCACGAGATGGACGCGATCCCCGAACGGGGCCAAGCGGATACGCGCAAGCTCAAGGGCCTGCGTATCCCTGTCCAAGCCGCACAGAAAGCCCTCGCCGCCCGTGCGCTCCATGATGGCAAAGGAATGCCCGCCCATGCCGACCGTGCCGTCGAGATAGCGCCCGCCCGCTTTGGGGGCCAGCGCATCCACCGCTTCGTTCAGCAATACGGAAATGTGTACGGATTCGGGAGAAGGCATGGAGGTATCGGAATTCATTGGTTCGTTTCGTCCTGCTGCAAAAGCATGGCCGTCCCTGCGGCCGGCGTGTTCCGGCTGCACGTCATACAACAGCGTGTCCGGGGATTCTTAAAAAGAGAAGTCGATGCCGCTTTCAGCCAGCTCATCGGCCACATCGTCAAAATCCTGTGAGAGCAGCGCCTTGAACCGGGCCTGATCCCATATTTCAAACTTGTCGCCCTGTCCGACCACGACGGCGTCGTGTCCGAGCCCGGCATATTCCATATGCGCGCGGGAAAGGCGTATCCTGCCTTGCGCGTCAAAGGACTGATCCTCCGCACCGCCGAGCACCAGACGACGAAAGTCCCTGATTTTCCTCGAACTGTTCCGAAGACGCCCAAAACGCTCCTCCAGTTCGTTCCAGAGGGGGCCAGGATACCCGACAAGGCAGCCGTCGTATGTCGTCAGCACAAACGCACCGTCCGCCGAAGCCGCCGCCAGCGCATCCCGAAACTCCGGGGGGAGCATCAGACGGCCTTTGGCATCAAGGCTCCTATAGGACTGTCCGCGAAACAACATACCCGGCCTCCGGGCCCCTTTTGTCAGGATACTCCACTTTTTCCCACTTTCCCCCACTTTGTCGTCCATTCCACCCACCTTGTCAAGAGGGTGACAAATGTATAAAACCATATGTAATTATTTATTATACAAAATATTTTACCTGTTACGGAAACAGGCCCGGCTTTCGGCGCGGGACTTTCTCATTCCCACCGTGGGCCCAAAACGCCGCATCCCCGTCCGGCACACGCCGGGCCGATTCCAACATTGGGGCGGCTACCCGTTCCGGCGCGCTGTCCCTCGAAAAACACGAAGCCATGACCAGCGGCTCTACTAGCCTCGACATGATCGCCATCCCCGGCGGCACGCCCGCCGCCACCATTTCCGGCATCATCGCTGTGGAGATGAAACAACCGGATACTATGAGAGAGCCTTTTGATCCATAAGTTCGGAAAGTTCCGGAGGATGCCGGGCCAGCCGCATGCGCGGCCTCCCCGCATCTTTTCCTTCCTGAAAAAAGAGGCTAGTTTCTGCCCCATGCCGACGAGACGGGACCGCCCCGCGCCGCGCCGGAGGGACGCCGTCCGGCGCCCATCACCCAACCCACCGCAAAGGCTTGACAATGCGTTTCCATTCTTTCGACGACGTACAAGATCATCTCGACACCCTTGGGCTCTTTCACATGGACTTCGGCCTTGACCGCATGCGGAACGCACTGGACGCGCTCGGGCTGCTTGCGCCCCCGTTCGTGACCGTGCAGATCGTCGGCACCAACGGCAAAGGCTCCACCTCCACCTTCCTGTCGTGCGTCGCCCGTGCGCATGGGCTGAACGTGGGCCTCTATACCTCGCCGCATTTCGTCACCCCGCGCGAGCGCATCCGCATCAACGGGACGATGCTGCCGGCAGACCGCTGGCCCGCGCTGGCCGACCGCGTCATGGAAGCGGCGCCCAACCTGACCTATTTTGAATTCCTCACGGCCCTCGGCCTGCTCGCCTTCGCCGAGGCGGGCGTGGATCTCGTCGTCATGGAGGCGGGGCTTGGCGGGCATTACGATGCGACGACGGCTATGACGGCGCAGGCCGTCTGCTTCACACCCATCGGCATGGATCACGAAAAAATCCTCGGCCCGACCCTGACGGACATCGCCTCCGACAAGTCGCAGGCCATGCGCCCCGGCGTCCCGGCCTTCACCGCCCCGCAGGAAGCCGAGGCCCTCGCCTGCCTTCTCCGCACCGCACAGGAAAAAGGCTCGGAACTCCACGAAACGGCCTCGCTCCCGTTCCCGCAATCCCCCCTTGGGCTCGATGGGCCGCACCAGCGCACCAATGCCCGGCTGGCCGTCGCCGCATGGGACTGGCTCGCCAATCAGCGGCACTGGCCCAATATGCCCGAAACCGTCGCCAAGGGGCTGGCTTCCGCGCATTTCCCCGGACGGTTCCAGCGCATCCCGGCTGCCAGCGGCCTGCCGCCCCTGCTCCTTGACGGCGCGCACAACCCCCACGGCCTGCGCGCGTTTGAAACGGCCATCCGTGACGCGGGCATCCAGCCCGCCGCCGTCATCTTCTCCTGCCTTGCGGACAAGGATGTATCCGACATGCTGCCGTTTATCCGCCGCATCGCCGGGGACGTACCTTTGTTCGTCCCGACGATTCAGGACAACGAGCGGGCCATGAACGGCGAAGAGCTCGCAAAGCTCCTTGCCGAAGGTCGCGGGCCAGCCATCACGCAGCCAGCCCAACGCCTGAGCCTCGCCCTAAAGGAAGCGGCCTCCTTCGTTCCCGCCGAAGACGCAGGCAGGCACCCCGTCCTGTTGTGCGGCTCCTTGTATTTGCTCGGCGAGTTCTTTACCCTTCACCCGCAAACGCTGGAACAGGAGCTTGTCTAGAAGGAAGGGGGAAAGGCTTAGGCCGTGTCGTCAATTAGAGATAATCTAAGGTCGCGGGCCAGCCATCACGCAGCCAGCCCAACGCCTGAGCCTCGCCCTGAAAAAAGCGGCCTCCTTCGTTCCCGCCGAAGACGCAGGCAGGCACCCCGTCCTGTTGTGCGGCTCCTTGTATTTGCTCGACGAGTTCTTTACCCTTCACCCGCAAACGCTGGAACAGGAACTTGTCTAGCGGGAAGGGGAAAAGGCTTAGGCCGTGTCGTCAATTTAGATATAATCTGTTGAAATTATTTAATCATTTTTCGAGCTACAACAAATTATTTTCAATAATTTCAAATAGTTATATATATAACACAACGACACAACCTAGGCTACGCCATAGGAAACGGTTGATGCTTGGCTTCTTGAAATTCCAAAGGAATGGCCAACAAAATGCCCCAGTCATGGAGCCCATCAGCGGAAAATTGGAGAAAAAGTCTGTATTTTTAGCATACTGTCGAGATAAAACAACCATATGCCATGACAGAGTTCATTTTATTTCAAACAAATAACGGCACAAGCCTCCAGTAGAGAAAGCAGCAGTGGAAAACTGAAAAAACGTATTTTCACCGTACCTGTGGAAATGAACCAACCATATTCCATAATAAACCAAAACATATGAATAATCTCTTTCGTTCCCTGCCTTCGGTCGACGCCTGCCTGAGCGGGCTGGAAAATGCCGCGCCCACGCTGTACGCAACGACGCCCCGCCCATTGCTCCGGTCGCTCACCAACGCCTTTCTGGACGGCTGCCGCAGAGACATCAAGGAAGGACGCCTTACGGATTCCGGGCAGCTCGGCTTGGACGCCCTGCTCCCCCGCCTCGCCGCCTTCGCGGAAAAAGGGGCCGCGCCGCGCTTCCGCCGCGTGCTCAACGCCACCGGGGTCGTCATCCATACCAATATGGGCCGCTCCGTCCTCGCTGACGAGGCCGTGGACGCCATCCTCAAGGCTTGCCGGGGGTACTCCAACCTTGAGCTGAACCTTGCCACAGGGGAACGCGGCAGCCGCTACAGCCACGTTGAGGAACTGCTCTGCACGCTTACGGGAGCCGAGGCCGCCCTTGTGGTCAACAACAACGCCGCCGCCGTGCTGATTACGATGGACGCGCTCTGCTCAGGCGGCGAAGTCGTGGTCGCCAGAGGGCAGCTTGTGGAAATCGGAGGCAGCTTCCGCATCCCTGACGTCATGGAACGCAGCGGGGCCACCCTGCGCGAAGTCGGATGCACCAACCGCGTCCACCCGCAGGACTACGAAAACGCCATCAACGAGCGCACGGTCGCCCTCATGCGCGTCCATACCTCGAACTACCGCATCGTCGGCTTCCATGCGGACGTGCCCGTTGAGGAACTCGCGGACATGGCGCACCGGCACGGCCTCCCGCTCATTGAGGATCTAGGCAGCGGCAGCTTCCTTGACTTTACCGCAGCCGGGCTGCCCGGCGAACCGACCGTACCTTCGGTGGTTGCCGCGGGCGCGGACGTGGTTACCTTCTCCGGTGACAAAGTGCTCGGAGGCCCGCAGGCCGGGATTATCGTGGGCACGAAGGCGATCATCGAAAAAATCAAGCGGAACCCGCTCAACCGGGCACTGCGCATTGACAAGATGACCCTTGCCGCCCTTGAAGCAACCCTACGGCTGTACCTGGACGAACAGCTCGCCCGGAAGCGCATCCCCACGGTCGCGATGATCTCCGCAGCGCCGGACGAACTCAAGCGCCGGGCCTCGCGTCTGGCTTCCCGGCTCCGCAAGGCGTGCGGGGACAAGGCCGAAATCCGGCTGGTGCGGGGAGAATCCCGCGTCGGCGGCGGCTCATTCCCCGAAAACGCCCTGCCGACCACACTCGTGCGCGTCGCCCCTATGGGATGCACGCCGGAATGCCTCAAGCAGCGCCTGCTCGAAACCGTTCCGCCGCTGATCGGACGCCTTGAGGATCATGCCTTCCTGCTCGATCCGCGCACGCTCGCCGACGAGGAACTGCCCACGGCCGCCAATGTTATCGCGGCTGCGCTGAATCAGGCATGAGCATAACAGCGGCCTACCCGGACACGGGTTTACAGCAAGGCCCCGGACTCTCCCGCATGGAAAGGGAGAGCGGGAAAACCATATCACGACGCTCAAAACCATAAAGGACAACATACATGAACAACGAATTCGATTTCGAAACCAAAAACGGCTGGACGCACTACGCCGATGCGGCAAGCCAAGAACAGATGGACGCGCTGGCCACCCGCTACATGGATTTCCTCTCCCATGCGAAAACCGAACGCGAAACCGTGGATCTCGTGGTTGAAGCGTTGAAGGGTGCCGGTTTTTCCGAAGATTTCACAAAAGATCTCGTGTTCCGCACCTATCGGGGCAAGGCCGTCTTCGTGGCGCGCAAGGGCAAGAAGCCGCTCGCTTCGGGCGTGCGCCTCATCAGCGCCCATACCGACGCCCCGCGCCTTGACTTCAAGCAGCGCCCGCTTCAGGAACAGGTGGGCATCGGGCAGGCCAAGACCCACTACTACGGCGGCATCCGCAAATACCAATGGCTGGCCCGGCCTCTCGCCCTGCACGGCGTGATCGTCAAAGAGGACGGCACGTCCATCAAGGTCGTGCTGGGCGAAGACCCCGGCGATCCGGTGTTCACCATCGCTGACCTGCTGCCGCATCTGGCACAGAAGGAAGTCACCAAGACCGTGGCCGACGCCTTTGATGCGGAAAAGCTCAACGTGATCCTGGGGCACAGCCCGCTGCCTTCCGCTTCCGATACGGGCGAAACCGCAAAAGAACAGAAAGATCCGGTTCGGGCGAACATCCTCGCCCTCCTCAACCGCAAATACGGCATCCGGGAAGAAGATTTGATGTCCGCCGAATTGCAGGCCGTGCCCGCAGGCCCGGCGCGCTACGTCGGCCTTGATGCCGCCCTCATCGGCGGCTACGGGCAGGATGACCGCGTTTGCGTGTTCACCGCGCTGTCCGCCTTCCTAGACGCGCAAGCCCCCGAACACGCCAACTGCCTGATCTTCTGGGACAAGGAAGAAATCGGCTCCGAAGGCTCCACAGGCGCGCAAGGCCGTTTTCTTGAGTATTGCATGGAGGATCTCACGGAAGCATGGGAACCGGGAACCAAGGTTCGCGACGTCTTCCAGAACTCCACGGCCGTTTCCGGCGACGTACACGCGGCTACCGACCCCGACTGGCAGGAGCTGCACGAAAAGCTCAACGCCTCGATCATCGGGCACGGCCCCACGTTCTGCAAATTCACCGGTTCGCGCGGCAAATACGGGGCCAACGACGCCCATCCCGAATACATCGGCTGGCTGCGCGGCGTGCTCAATCGGAAAAACATCCCGTGGCAGATGGCCGAACTTGGCAAGGTCGATCACGGCGGGGGCGGCACGGTAGCCCTCTATCTCGCGGCCTACGGCATGGACACCATCGATCTCGGCCCCGCCGTCCTCTCCATGCACAGCCCCTTTGAGCTGCTTTCCAAGGCCGATCTCTATTCCACGAAACTCGCGTATCAGGCCATTTTGGAAGCCTAAGCCTCACCCGTTACGCTTGGGGAAGGGAAACTTTACTAAAGAATGGGGAGGACTCCCCCACATTTCCCTTCCCCTCACCAATCCTAGCAAAACGACTCCTTCCCTTCACGGGCTTTCTGCTTTATCGAACCCCTGTCTGGCGCTTTCCCTTGCCATACAAAACAGTCTGGTTCAGGCTCCCGATTAAGCCATAATGGATGGGCACAAGAGCTATGTCAGGCATTACAGGGATCACGAGTCCAGCTTTATAAGTGGACAGCGAACGAGTGGGCGCTGAAACGGGGACAGCCACTATTTGCCAGTTTCCAGGCCGTGTCGTCATTTTTACATTTAACCATTTTAAATTATTAAAAATAATTTTATATCTTGAAATCCGTTAAATAATTTCAATAAATTATATCTAATTGGCGACACGACCCAGCACAACCGCCCTTTTCCGCTCCATCCCGCCTTGCCCATCCGACAGGGACTCCTGCCGGGCAGCCTCCCCACCAGCCGAAAGTCTTGGGAGAGGGAGGGATGGGGTCCGGGGAAGGGAGGGGGAAGCCTTTCTTCAGAAAGGTTCCCCCTCCCTTCCCCGGTTTTCTTCCCCCTAAAAAAATAACACGCCCGGCACCCGGCGGAACTCTTTTGCATTTTTAGTAAAAAAGCTATGATGGCGCCTGTCCCGCGACAAAAGGCCAAAAAGGGGCATTGCGCTGCGGACAAAGACAGCGTACGGAGACGCGAAATCCTCTTGCCCCCAAACCGCCCCATGACCGAAGAACGCGAATCAGCCCCCAATCAGACGCCCGGCACGGATCAGGCGACGCACCAGCGGCCTCCGCAGGCTTCGCTGGCGCGCCGTTATATGGGCAAACTGCTGGCGAACATCGCTACCGTCCCCGTCTATCTGATCATGGAGGCGGTGCTCCCGCGCGCCCTTGGGCCGCAGGCCTACGGGAACTTCAATTTTTCCACCAGCGTGTTCACGCAGCTTACCGGCTTTCTGGACATGGGCACGTCCACCTGCTTTTATAACGCCCTGTCCCGCCGCCAGTACGAAATGCCGCTCGTCGCCTTTTACGGCCGCGTTTCGGCGCTGGTCTTCCTCATTACCATGCTCGCGGGCGTCTTCCTGCTTGTGCCGGGGCTTGGGGATATGCTTTTGCCCGACGTGCCGCTCTGGTACGCTCCGCTGGCGGCCTTCTACGGCTTCCTGCTGTGGGGGACGCGGGTGGTGCGCTCCATGAACGACGCCCTCGGCCTGACCGTGCCCGGCGAGCTCCTGCGGAGCGGGGTCAACCTGCTTGGGGCCATCATCATTCTGGCGCTGTTCTGGTTCGGTTTCCTGAACGCGGGGAGCCTGTTCGGGCTGCAATACCTGATGATGGGGAGCATCGTGATCGGGTGCCTCGCCATCATGCGGCGCTCATGGGCGCATATCGATCTCAGCCTCACGCGCGATCAGCGCCTTTCCTACACACGCGAATTTTCCGACTACAGCATGCCGCTGTTCGTGCAGGCGCTGCTTTCGGCGCTGGCCCTTTCCGCCGAACGCTGGGTGCTCCAGTGGTTCGACGGCAGCACGCAGCAGGGCTATTTCGCACTGTCCCAGCGCGTCAGCGCCGCATGTTTTCTGTTCGTATCCGCCATGACCCCGCTGATCATGCGCGAACTCGCCATTGCATGGGGCAAGGACGACCGCGAGCACATGGGGCATCTCCTGACCCGGTTCGCGCCGCTCCTTTTTGGGATCGCGGCATGGTTCTCCTGCTTCACCGCCGTGGAAGCCTCCGTCCTCGTACATATTTTCGGCGGCGCGGAGTTCGCCGCGGCACTCGTCCCCGTGCAGATCATGGCTCTCTATCCGGCCCATCAAGCCTACGGGCAACTGGCAAGCTCCGTTTTCCATGCCACCGGCAAGACCAAGGTGCTGCGGAACCTTGCCTTCATCGAACACTTCGGGGGGGTCCTCCTCGTATGGCTGCTGGTCGCGCCGCAGGACATGCTCGGCATGGGGCTCGGCGCAACGGGCCTTGCCCTTAAGACCGTGACGACGCAGTTCATCATGGTCAACCTGCTGTTCTGGATGGCCTCGCGGCTCATCCCTCTCAATTTCTTCCGCAACCTGATGCTGCAAGGACTCATCCTCGGCTCCCTCCTCGGAATCGCATGGGTCTGCAAACAGGCGACGGGAATCTATTTCGCGGATGACGCCCATCAAATCATACGCTTTTTCCTTTCCGGCATCCTCTATTCCTTCATGTCCCTTGGGCTCGCCGTCACCTGCCCGTGGCTGTTCGGATGCTCATGGCAGGATTTCCGGGAAATGCTCATCCGGCTGCGCCTGATCAAGAAAAAAGCCTGATCCTGCAACATATCATAATAACCTTCCGCATAGCGGGCGGCTTCCTGTTTCGGCCGCCTCGCGCCATCAACAGGCTGAAACCCACAATAAAAAAAGGGCGTTGCATGGCCATGCAGCGCTCTTTTCAGCTTCCCTATCCTCTGATTCCCTATCCCGCCAGATCCATACATCCGGCAGGTTCCCCTGCCGCGCAGCCTCCCCGCCAGCCTAAAGCCTTTGGAGAAGATGGGGCGGGAAGTGAAGGGGGGGCTTTTTTCAAAGGCTGTGTTTAAGTTTACGGTTGCTGATTTTTTCAATGAAAATCATGAATAGATAAAAGCTCGTTTCACGTCTGGTGATGTGGGCCTCTCTCATTTTTTGTTCATTACATGAAATCCAGTTTTGAAGAATTGTTGCGAGACCTCCAGATAATCTCCAAAGAGCTCTTCCTTTCCAGTTGGAATCCTGTATCAACCACAAACTTAAACACAGCCTTTTCAAAAGGCTCTGTTAATAGCATATGGTTGTTTCATCTCCACAGTACGGTGAAAAATAGAGCTTTTTTTCCAGTTTTCCCCGTGGCGGGATCCACGGCTAAGGCATTTTTCCGGTTATCCCTTTGAAGCTTCAAGAAAAAAGCATCAACCATTTTCCATAACCCAGCCTTTCAAAAAAGCCCCTTTTTCCCTCCCCACTTCTCAATATCCCTCACTATCCACGCCGCAGCGGACTCGAAATCCGCAGCCACGACACGCCGGGGCGCGCCCGGAACCTCGGCGATGCCGGAAACGGGCACGGGATACCCGGCCCTCCGGGCATGTTCCGCACCTTTCCCGCTCAATACGAGCAGGCCGGCGGACAGCCCGGCATTGGCGGCGAACCCCAGATCGTCCAGCTTGTCCCCGATCATGAACGTCGTTTCAGGCAAAAGCCCATGCCGGGCCCGGAGTTCATCGAACATGCCCGGCAAGGGCTTGCGGCAAAGGCAAGACGCTTCCGGCGCGTGCGGGCACCACACGGCATCCGTAAAAACGACGCCGTACGGCCCCAGAAGCTCTTCAAGCCGTTTTTGGCATGCCGCGACAGCCTGTTCCGTGAAATACCCCCGGCCCACGCCGGATTGGTTGGATACCAAGAAAAGACGGTGCCCCGCCCGAACCAGACGCGCCAACGCCGGGCCGACGCCGGGCAGCAGGACGACGCCGGACGGCTCCGAAAGGTAATGCTTATCCTCAATGAGCGTGCCGTCCCGATCAAGGAGCACCGCGCAAGAAACCGGCATGAAAAATCCTCCGTAAAAAATGATGGGGCAATGACGTAAAACAACGCGGGAATGTTGCGGAAATCAAGCCTCCAGAACCCGCGGTTCCGCGATTCGGTTCTTGACACGCTGTGCATCTTCCTGCAAAAGAGGACGCTTAGAATATGGAGGATGGGGACGGCGCGCAAGGGAAAGATGGCGCGTTTTTCCTCATGCGGTTTGCCGCCGTGGAACATTTGCAATATCTGGAGGAGCTGTCGGTATGATCCGTCTTTTCAGCGCGACCCTGTTGTCCCTGCTCTTGTGCGCTTCTCTGGCCAATGCCGCCGAAAAACCCCTCATCGTGGCTTCCGATGCGACGTGGCCTCCCATTGAAATGCTTGATGAGAACAAGAACGTGGTCGGGTATTCCATCGACTACCTGAAGGCCGTCGCCAAGGAAGCGGGCCTGAACGTCGAATTCCGCAACACCGCGTGGGACGGCATTTTCGCCGCCTTGGAATCCCGTCAGGCCGACATCATCGCCTCTTCCGTGACCATTACCGACAAGCGCAAAAAAGCGATGGGCTTTTCCGATCCTTATTGCGAAATCCGCCAAGCCGTTGTGGTTCCCGCCAATTCGGATCTCAAGAGCCTGAAGGAGCTGGACGGCAAGAAGGTCGGCGGGCAGATCGGCACTACCGGCCTTGTGGAGACCCTGCCCAAGGCCAAGTCAAAGGCCATCGTCAAGACGTATGACGAAGTGGGCCTTGCCCTCGAAGACCTCGCCAAGGGCAACATCGAAGCGGTGATCTGCGATGATCCCGTCGCCAAGTTCTACGCCAACAAAAAGCAGGAATACACGGGCAAGCTCAAGGTTGCCTTCATCACTGAGGATGTGGAATACTACGGGTTCGCCGTCCGCAAGTCGGACACGGATCTCGTGAAGAAGCTCAACGAAGGCATCAAGGCCGTGAAGGAAAAGGGCATCGACAAGCATGTCGTCGAGAAGTGGATCGGCAAATAAGCGCCGGATCTCTCACCCTTAACCATCCTGTTGCGATTCTATGCCGGCAGGGGAGCCCTCTCCCCTGCCGCCCGTTTGGTAAGGCCCCTGTTTTCGCGCGTCGCCCGGCGCGCCGCAACTTGCAAGGCCCACATCGCGGCGCACGCATCCCATGCGGCGTTTGCCGGAGCCTGACACATTGTAGGAATATTTATGAACAACGCTCCCAACATTCGCATTGAGGTTACGGAGGGCGCGCAGATCCCCGATCCGAGGGATCGCAGGCTCCTCAATGCCTGGACATTGGCGTTCTGCGTTGCCGTGGTGGCACTCGTCACCCTCTGCGCCACGCAGCCGGAACCCTATCTGGAAATCGTCAAATTCCTCCCCGACGGGCTGATCATCACGTTTGAGGTCACCGCCCTCTCCCTGCTCTGTACGCTGCCTATCGGGCTGCTCACGGGCCTCGGACGCCTGTCGCGCAATTCCGTCATCAACCTGATCGCGTCGACCTATGTGGAAATCATCCGCGGCGTACCGCTGCTCGTCCAGCTTTTTTACATTTATTACGCCCTCGGACGCATCATTCAGGTTCCGCCCATGGTGTCGGCGGTCATCGCCATCAGCTTCTGCTACGGCGCCTACATGGGCGAAGTCTTCCGCGCGGGCATCCTCTCCGTACCCAAGGGGCAGACGGAAGCGGCCCGTTCGCTCGGCTTCAACAGGTTCCAGACCATGACGCTCGTCATCCTTCCTCAGGCCATGCGCACCATCCTGCCGCCCATCGGCAACGAATGCATCGCCATGCTCAAGGACACCTCGCTGGTCTCCATCATCGCCGTGGCCGACCTGCTGCGCCGTGGCCGCGAATTCGCCTCGCAGACCTTCGACTATTTCGAGACCTATACGGTCATCGCCCTCGTATACCTCATCATCACCCTGCTGCTCTCCAAAGGCGTGAGCATGATGGAAGGGAGACTCACCTACTATGACCGCGACAGAAAGTAACGCAGCCCCCATCATCAGCATCCAGAACGTGTGGAAGTTCTTCGGGCAGCTCACCGCGCTGCACGATGTCAGCTTCGACGTGCAGCCCGGCGAGCGCGTCGTGATCATCGGGCCTTCCGGTTCCGGCAAGTCGACGCTGCTGCGCTCCATCAACCGTCTGGAAGTCATCGACAAGGGCACCATCCTCGTCGAAGGGAACGACATCAACGCCCCTGAAAACGACATCAACAAGATCCGGCAGGATCTGGGCATGGTGTTCCAGAGCTTCAACCTGTTCCCGCACAAGACGGTGCTCCAGAACCTGACGATGGCGCCCATGAAGCTCCGCCATATTTCCAAGCATGAAGCCGAGGAGCGTGCGCTCCAACTGCTCAAGAAAGTGGGGCTGTCCGAAAAGGTCAACGTCTATCCGAGCATGCTTTCCGGCGGCCAGCAGCAGCGCGTCGCCATTGCCCGCGCGCTCGCCATGCAGCCCAACATCATGCTGTTCGACGAACCCACGTCGGCGCTCGATCCTGAAATGATCGGCGAAGTGCTTGACGTTATGGTCAAGCTCGCGCAGGAAGGCATGACAATGGTATGCGTCACCCATGAAATGGGCTTTGCCCGTGAAGTGGCCGACCGCATCGTCTTTATGGATCAGGGGCAAATCCTTGAAGTGGCTCCCCCTGCCAAGATCTTCTCGGATCCTGAGCATCCCCGCCTCCAGCAGTTCCTCAAGCAGATTCTGTAAGAAGATTGGAGGGGGGAAGGGGAACCTTTCTGGAGAAAGGCTTCCCCT
>NZ_DBMAFI010000035.1:0-33621 GCF_057864385.1 Bilophila sp.
ACAAAAAATGAGAGAGGCCCACATCACTAGACGTGAAACGAGCTTTTATCTATTCATGATTTTCATTGAAAAAATCAGCAACCGTAAACTTAAACACAGCCTATAATAAAACCTCATCCTTCCATCCGACAGGGACTCCCTGTGCGCGGCCTCCCCACCAGTCGAAAGTTTTTGGAGGGAGAGGGGAGGGGTTTGGGGAGGGGAGAGGGGGCCTTTTTTCAAAAAGGGCCCCTCTCCCCTCCCCAATATTCCCTTCACCCCCTCACGAATTCCACAAAATACGCAATGACGGTGCCCAAAAGGATGACGACAAGCATCCACTTGAGAAGCACGGGCGAGATGCACTTCTGAAATTTTGCGCCGAAATACATGCCGAGCAACCCGCCGAGGCTGAGAAGCAGGGCCATGCCCCAGTCGGGGGCAATGCTCAGGTCGGGATAAAGGGGCGAAATGGCTATGTAGAAAAGGACGCCGGCCAGCGCATTGACGAAGGTCGCCGCCAGCGTCGCCCCCGCCACCGTGTAGATGGGCAGATGGAAGACGGAAACGAGAAACGGCGCGATGATCGCCCCGCCGCCGATGCCGTAGATGCCCCCGACAAGGCCGACCGCAATGGAATAGAATAAGAGGATCGGCACGGAAAAGGAATAGAGATACCCGTCAAACGTGTAGGATACGTGGGACAGGTTCCGCTCCACAACCTCGACATGGGGCTTGGGCGGGGCTTGTTCGTATCTTGGGGCGGGCTTGAAGCGCATCCATCCGAGCAGGTCGCGGATCATTTCCAGACCGATGCCGAGCAGCACAAGCGCCACGAACAGCTTGAAAGGCCGGACATCAGCCAGCCAGTTGATGCGGACGATGCCGCCGATGACGACCCCCGGCACGGCCCCGGCCATGACAATCCACGACAGCGGCCAGAGCATCCGTTTTTCGCGGTAATAGCGGAACACGCCGCCCGGATTGGCAAAGACGTTGTAGAGCTGGTTCGTCGCGCTGACCGAGGTGTTGGTGTAGCCAAGGAACGTCATCTGAAAAGGCAGCAGCAGGAACGCGCCGGAAATCCCGCCCATCGACGTGAAGAAGGAGACGACGAACGCGACCAGCGGCGGCACGAGCGGCGAAACTTCGATTTCCGCAGTAGGGAAATACATCTCAGGCATCCTCCCATTCGGGCGGCAGGTGCGCAACGCGCCACGGGCCGGCCCACGGCGGCAAGGCCGTATAGGTTTCCTTTCCCACCCGCAGCCGCACGGCATGGAGCTTGAGCCCATCCCCGCAGCGCGGGCCTCCGTATTTCACATCCCCCACGAGCGGAAAACCCCGCTCCGAAAGCTGTACGCGGATCTGATGCGTCCGCCCCGTATGCAGGCGGATCAAGACAAGGCTCCGGCCTTCACGCACGGCCAGGCAGCGGACCGTCAGGCTCGCGTTTTTTTCGCCGGGCTCACCCGCGCGGGATTTCCCGGCAACGACCTTTTCGCGGCCCTGTGCGCCGACCGTGCGTTTTGCCAGATGATCCTCAAGGCGTTTCGGGCGGCTCCACGGGCACTCCCCCTGCACCCATGCAAGGTAGTCCTTGGCGACGCTCCCGTCATGGGCCGCCAGCGCATCCGAAAGGCGGCGCACGGCGGCATAGGTCTTGCCCACCAGCAGCAGGCCGGAGGTATCCCGATCCAGCCGGTGCACAGGGGCGGGGATAAAAGGCGATCCGGCAAACGCCGCTTCAAGCCGGGCCGTCAGGCTGTCCGTATGCCCCGTGCCCGGATGCACGGGCAGGCCGGACGGCTTGCAGAACACGATGACGTCATCCGTCTCCGCAACGATGGGGGGCAATTCCACGCCGCCCGACGGCGCGGAGGCGCGTTCCGTTTTCGCCCCGGCCCCGGCAAAGGGTGGAACCCGGATTTCGTCGCCCAGTTCCACCCGGTCGAACGGTTTGGCGCGCCCGCCGTTGATCCGAACCTGCCCGGTACGGATCCAGCGATGCAGGACGCCCTGCGGCTCATCAAAACGCCGGGACAGGAACTGAAGCAGCTTTTGCCCGGCTTCCGCCGCCGTCACTTGCAATGGTTCAGGCATGATATTCCTTAAAAAATGGCCCCTCTGGAGGGGGTTCGCTTCCCTTCCCCCAGCATGCCCATTCGGGAAAGGCTGTGGAGGGTTCCCGTGCCGATGCGCAAGCCAGCGTTGTACATCCTTGGCGATGATCTTTTCCAAGGGTTCCTGTGCCTGCGCATAAACCGGAATCTCCCGCCCGCCGACAACGCTCCTGACGGGCGGGAGGCTGGGCAGGGCATCCTGTCGGCCCGGCTCACAATCGAAACCGGCGAAACCGATGCCCGCCTGCAAAAACATTGAAGCATGAGGGCATTCCTTACGAGGAGGCACCTTTCCGTGAAAAGGAGTATCCCCCACCTCTCTTCCTTTTGAAGCGCGCCGTATCCCCAAAGCAACCTGCACCGGAAAAACTGCGGGGAGGGGCCGGCATCCTTTGAAAGGGAGGGGAGCCCTGACGGAATGTTGGGGAGGAAAACGTTTCTGGAAAATGTCCCCTCCCCAACATGGGTTCACGTCATGTAAAAAAGCATCCGCCCTAACTGCGGTAGTCGGCGTTGACGTTCACATACTCATGCCCAAGGTCGGAAGCGAGCAGCGTATAGCTGCCGGAACCGGAACCCAGCACGATGTCGATGGGCAGATCGCGCTGCTTGAGGGGCTCTTCAAGCAGGGCATCGAAATCCAGATCCGTGGGCTGCCCCTTGCGGAACAGCTCTACGCCGCACAGGGTCACCACCACATCGTCGGGGTTGAAATCCGCCCCGCTGCGGCCCACGGCGGCGACGATGCGCCCCCAGTTGGCGTCGCGCCCGTACAGGGCCGTCTTCACCAATTGGGAATGCCCCACCGTCCGGGCCACGCGCTCGGCGTCGGCGTCGGATGCCGCCCCGGTCACATGAATGCGGGCGACCTTGGACGCGCCCTCGCCGTCCTTCACCAGCATATAGGCCAGATCCCCAAGCACGGAAGTCAGCGCGGCGGACAGGGCCTTGATCGCTTCCCCGCCGGACGCGGGCACGCCCGATGCGCCGTTGGCAAGGCCATACAGCGTGTCGTTCGTGGAGGTGTCGCCGTCCACGGTCACGCGGTTGAAGGTCAGATCCACGGCGTCGCGCAACATTTTCTGCCAGACGGGGGCTTCCACCTGCGCGTCACACAGCACGACGGACAGCATGGTCGCCATGTTGGGGCAGATCATGCCCGCGCCCTTTGCCATGCCCACGAGCCTTACCACGCCGCCGGGAAGGGAGACTTCGCGGTGCGAAATCTTGTGGAAGGCGTCCGTGGTCATAATCGCCTTGGCAAAATCCTCCGGGGTCGCCTTGCCGAGGTTGGCGGCGAGGGCGGGGGCGGCCTTCTCCCAAAGATCCATCTTGAGCTGCGCGCCGATGACGCCCGTGGACGCGGGCAGGACATCCGACGCTTCAAGCCCAAGGGCGCCGGCCACCAGTTCTTGGGTTGTGCGGCAGTTCCGCATGCCTTCATCGCCGGTGCAGGCGTTGGCCTGCCCGGAATTGATCACCACGGCACGGGCGGCGGGGCGCCCGGCGAGCATGGCCTTGGCGACGAGGACGGGCGCCGCCGGGAAACGGTTCTGCGTAAACGTCCCTGCGGCGACGGCGGGGACGTCGCTGACGAGAAGGGCGAGATCCGCACGGCCTTCCTTGCGGAACCCGGCGCATACTGTAGCGAAACGAAAGCCTTTGGGAGCGATGGACATGTTGCAATCCTCACAAACAGATAGATATAAAAGAAAAGTATGCCACGCTTGCATTGCACAATCAAATAAAACCGGAACCCCCATCCCGGCGAAATTCAAGGGAATTGCAAAAGAATTCTCTAGCCCCTTGACCGTAGGGGGGCATACGCACTACAAAACCCCAAAGCACTTGTATTAGACAGGAAGTTCGCACATGAGTCAGTCCGCGTTTTACGACCTGGCGGTTATTGATAATGTTCCCTTCGGACTCACCGGATCGCAGGGACGTTTTTTTGCCCTGCGCCTCGAACGGCCCGACTGGAAGAGTTGGGCGCCGGGACAATTCGTCATGCTCCGCCCTCAGGGCTGGGCGCTCGATATGCCTTGGGCCCGTCCGTTCTCCATCTGCCGGGTGAGCACCAATGAGCTCGTCATCTTTTTTCAGGTGGCCGGCAGAGGCACCGAAAAAATGGCCAAACTCCGGCGCGGCGACAAGGTGCACCTCTGGGGGCCCCTCGGAAACCGTTTCGCCGTGGAAGGCGGAACCCCGACGCTGCTCCTCGCGGGCGGCATCGGCATCGCGCCCTTCGTCGGGTATGCGGAACGCCACCCCACGCCGGGCGTCCTTTCGATGGTCTTCGGCCACCGCCTGCCCGAAGACTGCTATCCTGTGGAAAGCCTCGGGGAACGCATCGACGTGGAATCCTTCCATGAGAACACCGGCGAAGATCTTGAGTGGTTCCTCAACCATGTCCGCTCGCGCATCGAAGCCTATGCCGAACGCAACGGCCTCGTGCTCGCCTGCGGCCCGGCCCCGTTCCTCAAGGCGGTGCAGGGGTTCGCGCTGGAGGCCAAGGCGCGCTGCCAGCTTTCCCTGGAAAGCCGCATGGCTTGCGGCGTAGGCGCCTGCCTCGGCTGCGTCACCAAGACGACGGAAAAGTGGCCCGTCGAAGAAAAGGCCGGAACACCCGTGCAGACATGCACGCATGGGCCCGTGTTCTGGGCCGATCAGATCACCTTGGAGGCTTAGCCATGGAACGCTTCACCGTACGACTTTCTTCATCCCATAAGCCTTCCGGGAACACGAGGCCGCTTGTCTTCAAGAACCCCGTCCTGACGGCCTCCGGCACGTTCGGATACGGCGTCGAGTTCGCCGGTTACGGCGATCTCACGCACCTCGGCGGCATCGTGGTCAAAGGGCTTTCCCTGAAGCCGCGCCCCGGCAATCCGCTGCCCCGCGTGGCGGAAACCCCCTGCGGCATGCTCAATGCCGTGGGCTTGCAGAACGACGGCGTGGAATCCTTCCTCAAGAGCAAGCTGCCCCGCCTGCCGTGGCATGAAACGCCGGTCATCGCCAACCTGTACGCCACCTCCCCCGCTGAATTCGCGGAGCTGGCGGGCATCCTCGCCGCCGAGGAAGGCATTGCCGGACTGGAAGTGAACATCTCCTGCCCCAATGTGAAAAACGGGGGCGTGCTGTTCGGGCAGGATCCGGCCCTCGCCGCCGAAGTGACCGAAGCGGTCAAAAAACATGCGGGGAACCTGCCCGTCATTGTGAAGCTGTCGCCCAACGTGACGGACATCACCGTCATCGCCAAGGCCGCTGAACAGGCCGGGGCCGACGCCATTTCCTGCATCAACACCATCACCGGCATGGGCGTCGACGTGAAGACGCGCAAGCCCCTGCTCGCCAATGTGGTGGGCGGGCTCTCCGGCCCCGCCGTAAAGCCCGTGGCCCTGCGCTGCGTCTGGCAGGTCTGCAACGCCGTCAAGATCCCGGTCATCGGCATCGGCGGCATCACCTGCGCACAGGATGTTCTGGAATTTATCCTCGTCGGCGCGTACGCGGTGGAAGTCGGGACCATGAATTTCGTCCGCCCCGACGCCGCCTTCAGGATCGCCGAAGAGCTCCCCCATCTGTGCCAGCAGCTCGGCATCAAGAACCTCGCCGAGTTCCGCGGCACGCTGCAACTGTAATTGATTGATGCGCAAAGATGGGAGGGGCGGGGGAACCTTTCTGAAGAAAGGCTTCCCCCGCCCCTCCCATACCCTCCCCACCCCTTCCAAAGACTTTTGCCCTTGGAGGCAGCGAAACGCCGCCGGTGAAGGGTAAGCGTCGAAGCCATTCTAGTGACTAGATGGTTACTTTGATGGGCTGAAGGAAGGGCCCGTATGCGCCCTCCCCGCCAATCGGCGTTTTACGGGGGAGGGCCGGGGGAACATGGCTTTCGCAAAAGGCTGCATTGAAATGTACGGCTGATATCATTTTGCGGTATGCCAGTTTCCCTCTACAAATAATAAAACGCCCTCCTCCTGCAACTTCCAACCCTACCGACACGCCATGCCGCCGAAAAAACGTTACCAGTGGGATACAAAAGGTTCCGAGATTGAGGATGACCGCCCCAGCCGCTCTCAGAAAAAACGCGACAGTACCGCTCTCCAACATATGGGTGAAGAACTCACCCGCCTCAGCCCATCCGTACTCGCCAAGATGCCGATCTCGCCCAATATCCGCGAAGCCGTCCTTGAATGGCAGCGCCTCGGCTCACACGAAGGCCGCCGCAGGCAGTTGCAGTACATCGGGCGCCTGATGCGCGAAGAGGCTGATCCGCAGGCCGTGCGCGGCGCTCTGGATGCCATCAGGCTTGGGCATGCGGGCGAAACCGCCAGCTTCAAGCGTTCCGAAAAACTGCGGGATGACCTCATGATCGCCACCGATGCGGAAATGGATGCGCTGCTTGCCGCCTTCCCCGCCGAAGACGCCGCCGAGATCCGCGGCCTCACGGCAAAGGCCCGCAACGAACGCGAGCACAGCCGCCCTCCGCACGCTTACCGGGCGTTGTTCCGTAAGCTCAAAAGCCTTCAGGCCGAACAATGATCCGCGACGCCGTCATCCTCGGAGCCGGGGCCGCCGGGCTCATGTGCGCCATGACCGCCGGACGCCGGGGCTTCTCCTGCGCCGTCATCGACCATAGCCCAGTTGCGGGGCGCAAAGTGCGCCTTGCCGGAGGCGGCAAGGGTAATGTTACCAATCGGCATATATCTTCGGAATGGTATGTGGGTAAGCAGAAGGGTTTTCCTGATGTCCTGCTCAAACGCTGTCCGACGGATTTTGTCCTGAATATGTTAACGGACTTCAACATAGCATGGGAAGAACGCGACTACGGGCAAATCTTCTGTACGGTACAGGCGGCCCGGCTTGTGGAGTCGATGGTTGCCGCCTGCCGCAGTGCGGGGGCGGAACTGCTGCTGAACCGCACGTTCGGCGGAATCCGGTATGAAGACGGCTTGTTCATTGTGGAAACGTCCGGCGGCATCCTTCGGGCCCCGCGCCTTGTCATCGCTACGGGAAGCCCCGCATGGCCCGCTTGCGGGGCAACGGATGGGGGGATGCGCCTGGCCCGCCAATGGGGGCATAAGGTCGTTCCTGTGCGTCCGGTGCTGGCTCCGTTGCTGCTCCCCGAATCATGGCCCCTGCACGGCCTCGCGGGCGTAAGCCTGCCCGCCGCCGTATCCGTGGGCGGGCGGGCTTTCCGCTATCCGCTCCTGTTCACCCACAAGGGGCTCAGCGGCCCCGCCACCCTTCAGGCTTCCTGTTTCTGGCGGCAGGGCGAAGCGCTGCATATCGACTTTCTGCCCGGTCACCCCGCCTTGGAGCTTATGCACCACCCCGGACACGGCAAGAATACGGTTTTGGGCCTGTTCAAAAAGGTGCTCCCCTCCCGTCTGGCGGAACGGCTCATACCGGAATCGCTGGCCTCAAAAAAAGTCGCCCAGCTTGCCAAAAAAGATAGGGAGCACCTTGCGTCGGCAATACATGACCATACGGTAACACCAAGCCGTTCGGAAGGCATGGGGCACGCCGAAGCCGCAGCCGGGGGCGTGGATACGGGAGACGTAAACCCGCGCACGCTTGAAAGCCGCAGACAGCCCGGCCTGTACTTCGCCGGAGAAGTGCTCGACGTCACAGGGTTACTCGGCGGTTACAACCTGCACTGGGCATGGGCTTCGGGCAAAGCGGTCGGGGAAGGCTGGAAGAAATAGCCCCGGTCAGTCGAAACGGAAATCAAGCACCTTATGCCCCACACGAACGTTGTAGCGGCAAGGGAAAATACGGGACTTCACTTCATTGAAATCGCCGTGCGGCCAGTCGTTGAAAAAAAGATACATCCTGCCGCCGGGAGCAATGTAGTTTTCCGCAATATCGTCAAGGAAGAAGAGCCAATCCTTCCGCTCCCAGCGTCCCGTCCATTCGCCATTTTTTTCCAGTTCATGAAAACAGATGGCAAAAGCGGTGATATAATCGAAACGGCGTTCTACGGGCGGCAGGGGCTGCTGAGGCTCAATTCTGTGCACTATACGGGGGATATGGAAACGGGGGATCAGGTAATCGAAGATGGCGACACCCGAAAGATCCATTCCCGTCACATCGTATCCCAGCCGTTTACACAGCAGGCAGAAAAAACCGGCTCCGCAGCCTATATCCAGCAGATTCTTTTTTCCGGAAGGAAGGAAGGAAGGAAGGAAGGAAGGAAGGAAGGAAGCCCCAGCCTGTAGATACGGCGCAAATTGATGGCAAAGTACCTCTCAAAATCCGTATACTTTGCATAAGTCCGGCCTTCCGGGAAAAGTTCTTTCGCCTCGCGCTGCAATGCGGCCAACTCTGGCTCTTGTATGAGGGCGGCGGCTTCTTTCTTCGCCTTTTGCTTCCAGAAAAATTCCCTCGGATCCTTCAAATAGCTCAGGGCATTTCCCAGCCGCTCGTGAAGATAACCAGAATCGCGAAAATATCTTTCAATGCCACTCACTTGTGATTTCCTCCAGACTCGTTATAGAAAGAAAAAAATGGCTCTGTTATAGTTTGTGGTTGTTTCATCTCCACAGTGCGGTGAAAATACAGCCTTTTTATCCGGTTTTCCCCTTGGCGGGATCCACGGCTAAGGTATTTTTCCAGTTATCCCTTTGGAACTTCAAGGAAAAAAGCATCAACCATTTTCTATAACACAGCCAAAAAAATAACAGATAACACCGGGTGTGTCCATGTCAGCAGAACAACTCAAGCAACGGGACGCCATGCAGCGGCTCACGGATTTTCTCAACGAGGTGGGGATGCTCCGCCACACGCCCCGGAGCGGCTATAAGTTCCTTGGTTCCGGCCGGGAAACCGTGGCCGAGCATTCGCACCGGACGGCCGTCATCGGTTACGCATTGGCCCAAAAAACAGGAGCGGACGCGGCCCGCACCGTCATGCTGTGCCTCTTCCATGACCTGCCGGAAGCCCGTACGGGCGACTTCAATTATGTGAACCGCCTCTACGATACCTCGCGCGAACGCGACGCCCTTGAGGACGCTGTAGAAGGCACGGGGCTGGAAGAAGACATCATGTCCATATGGGACGAACATGCGGGCCGCGCCACGCCCGAATCGCTGCTTGCCCATGACGCCGACCAGCTTGATCTGATCCTCAACCTGAAACGCGAAAGCGATCTTGGGAACCGCTACGCCGACAAATGGCTCGAAAGCGCCGTAGAGCGGCTGCGCACGGATATCGCCAAAGAACTGGCTCAAACGATCCTCAAAACCGATCACACGGATTGGTGGTATCTCGGCCCCGACCGCAACTGGTGGGAAAGGAAAAGCTGACCCTCCCCCTTCCCTCCCCCATAGGAAAAAAGCCTCCGTACGGAGGCTTTTTTATTACAGTAGGATACGCCATCGTGTTCCTTACTTTCAGCTAATGTGCATAACGCTGTTCATAAAATGTTCGTAAATAACATAACAAACTAAAATAAAAAGATATTATAACCTATCTCCATAAAACTTTTCCGGCATCCCCGTAAAATGCTTCTGGCAAGAAGAAGAAGAAGAAGAAGAAGAAGAAGAAGAAGATACTCCGCGTCTTGTTCGTAACTCTGTTCTTTTTCTGTGCATAACTCAAAGAATACATTGAAATAAAAAGACAAATAAAAATATATCATCAAATCAGCCCCAAATGCCGCTCTCTCCGCTCAGTTCTGTTCATAATTCTGAGCATAATCTGTTCATAACTACAATAACCATATAAAATAATAACTATTATTTAATTTAAAAAGATACGGAATCAACCGCAAAAAAAGCCCTCCTTTTCTGCAAAAGGAAGGCTTTCCGCTTTTTGTGCATAATGTTGTTTATATCCTGTTCCTAAATCAAACAGCCATTATGAATCTCAACATTTTTTATCGTTTTCACGGCGTAGCTCGGCTTCGTGAAGCTCCTTTGGAAGCGCTTCAAGCCCGTCCGCCTCAGGGCGCATTACGATGCCGTGCCGCTTGGCAAGCCATAAAATCCCTACAGTAAAGGCCAGCACGATGATAAGAATAAGAGTTTCTACCATGACGCCTACTTAACGATGAGATGCTTGTCATCCTTCCTGGCTTCCGCACGGGGAACCGCCCGGACGCCTCAGCCGCAGGGTATGATATCCAACCCCGCCTTCTTTGCCAGCCGCAGCACCACCAGCACCGCGGCGATGGCCAATATCAAAAAAAGCGCTTCCCACATACGGCCTCCCTTGTGACAGGTTGCTGGTCTTCCCAAAGATAAGGCAGGGAAACATTTTGGCAAATTCAGCGGATGAGCATGGCGTCGCCGTAGGAGAAAAAGCGGTATTCCATCTTCACGGCCTCGGCATATGTCTCAAGCATCCGTTCCCGGCCCGTCAGCGCCGAGACGAGCATCAACAGCGTGGATTCGGGCAGGTGGAAGTTGGTTATCAGGCCGTCAAGGACATGAAACCTGTATCCGGGCCAAATGAAGCAGTTGATCCAGCCTTGATGCGCCGTCAGCTCACCCCCATGCGCACCGGCCACACCTTCAAGCGTCCGGGCGGAAGTGGTGCCTACGGCGATGACGGGCCGCCCTTCGGCCTTCGCCTTTCCAATGGCGTCCACCGTGGCTTGCGGCACTTCCACGAACTCCTCATGCATGACGTGCCCGCGGATATCCTCGCAGCGTACGGGGCTGAACGTGCCGTATCCGACATGAAGGGTCACCTCAGCCCATTCGACGCCCGCAGAGGCCATTTGCGCGCGCAATTCCGGGGTGAAATGCAGGCCCGCCGTAGGCGCGGCTACGGAACCGGCCTTGTCGTCCCTGGCGTAAACGGTCTGGTACGTCCCCCGATCCTCCTTCGTATCCTCGCGCTTGATATACGGCGGCAGCGGCAAATGCCCCCGTGCTTCAAAAAGCGCACGGATATCGCCTGTCCAGTGCAGCCGCACCCGATGCCGCCCGAATTCCCCCTTGGCAAGGACTTCCACACGCAGATCATCCCCGAAGGCAAGGAAATCCCCTATCCGGGCGTTCTTGGCGGGCTTGAGCAGCCCGTCGGCCTCCGCGCAATGCCAGCCGTCCCCTTCCCCATGCCGTTCCAACAGGGGCATGGGTGTAAGCAGCAGAAACTCCATCTTGCCGCCCGATGGCCGCTGGCCGAGCATCCTCGCGGGAACCACACGGGAATTGTTGGCTATGAGCAGCGTCCCCTTCGGCAAGTATTCGAGCAGATGGGAAAAAAAGGTATGCGTGCGCTTCCCCGTATCACGATCCAGCACGAGAAGCCGCGATGCCCCCCGTTCACCGGGGTGCTGGGCTATACGTTCGGGAGGCAGTTCGTAACGGTAGGAAGAGAGGAGAAAATCGGCTTCGGATTGTGGGATGGAATACATGGAAATCCTTGTGGTTTGCCTTTGAAAAAGGCCGCGTCATAGGAAACGGTTGATGCTTTATTCCTTGAAGTTCCAAAGGAATAACGGATAAGCCCCAAACATGGGGGCCATCATTGGAAAAAATGGATAAAAAGTCTATATTTTCAGTATACTGTTGAAATAAAAAAGCTCTGTCGCAGTATGTGGTTGTTTCATCTCCACAGTGCGGTGAAAAATACAGCCTTTTTCTCCGGTTTTCCCCTTGGCGGGATCTACGGCTAAGGCATTTTATCGGCTAATCCTTTGGAACTTCAAGGAAAAAAGCATCAGCCATTTTCTATAACGCAGCCTAAAAAAACAACCAGATGCCATAACTGGGCCTTGAAAAAAGCGGCCCGCAGGTGCGGATGGGCGCTTTCCTCGCGGGCATCCTGATGCGGGGTTTCCTTGAAAAAGGCTTTCATAGCGTAGCGAAAGGCCCATTTTATCACCCAAGCCGCACTTGCGGAAGGCCCAAAAAAAGGAACCCCTCGGTTCCTTTTTTCAGCATCCTCCAAAGAATCTTTTTCTTATATCATTTAAATTGATTATTATTTTGTAAAGAAAAAACATCGCCCCCTAAAAAAATACTAGGGAGTAACAATATATTTTTGCCTTCATCCTCCAAGAGGAAACCAGTACAAGGCGGCCTTCCCCCCACCGGGCACAACCCGCCTGCAACATGCCGGCCCTTCCCGCATCATCGCTTATAGTCGGACAGGCTGCGCTTGCCGCTCAAATATTCACCGATTAAGGCTTTCCTGCTCTTAAAATCCTTCATCCGGCTGCGGGGGATGCTGCCGCCGCGCGGGGCTACGACCTTTGCGGGATTCACGTACTTGCCGTTCTGCTTGAGGCGGAAATCCAGATGCGGGCCGGTGGCATATCCGGTTGCGCCCACATACCCGATGACCTGCCCCTGCTTGACCCGCGCCCCACGCTTGGCGCCGGACGCAAACCCGGAAAGATGTGAATACATGGACTCCAGCCCACCGGAATGTTTGAGGATAACCATGTTCCCAAAACCTTTTCCCCACCCGGCCTTTTCGATCGTGCCGTCGCCGACGGCCTTGACCGGGGTTCCGGTGGGAGCCGCGTAATCCACGCCCTGATGCGGCTTACGGGTCTTGAAAATCGGATGCTTGCGGTTCATGGAGTAGCCTGAGGAAATCCGCGTGAACGCCAGCGGAGCCTTGAGGAGGGTCTTCTTGAGACTTTCGCCCTTGGCGTTGAAGAAGGCTTCGCCGTCTTCCGTTGCGAAGCTGTAGGCTTCGTACGTTTTCCCCTGATTGGTGAATGTAGCCCCAAGCACGTTGCCGTAACCCTTAAACTCGTTTTCCCGGAACCGCTTTTCAATCAGCAGAGAAAAGCTGTCACCTTCGCGCAAGTCCTTGATGAAGTTAATCTCCGAGCCGAAAATCTCCGCAATGCGCACGGCCAGGATAGGCGATTCCCCGGTCGAAGCCAGCGTCTCGAACAGGCTGGAACGGATGGTTCCGCTTACGCGCACCAAGCTGAAATCATAGACTATCGGCTCGACGTGGGCGACAAGCCCTTCATCCGTTTTCGTGACGATGAGCTTCTTGCGATCGTTGATCTCGTATTCAAAGCGCTCCATGCCCTTGCCGTCCGGGGAGCAGACCAGCGTGTAGGGCTGCCCCGTGCGGAGGTTGCTGAGCGGATGGAGCTTTCGCGTCACATGCAGAAGCTGCTGAACGGAACCAGCGGACATATATGGCGAAAGCAGTTCTGAGGCGCTGTCGCCCTTGGCGATGACGCCGCTGATGACGGAGGGATCGGACGGGGCTTCCTGCTCCAACGGAACCTGCTGCATCTCGGAAACGATGGCCGCTTCCTCCGGCCCCTCCCGGACAAGGGATTCGTCGGGCTGCACGGCAGCGGCACTCTTTGCCCTTTCCCATAAGGCGAAAAGGGAAGGGATCACCTGCTCTTGAAGGCGCTGGGGCACAGAAGCCTTGTGGCGAGCGGTGGCATGTCCGGGACGCTCCTCCGCCTGAAGGGGCTGCGCCACGGAAGAGGCGGCAGCGGGCTGGCTCTCAGGAATCAGCAGGGAGGCTTCCCGACGGCTGTTGACGAGATACATCCCGCCCACAACGAGGAACAGGCAGATAAAACTGATGAGTATGGTGCCTGCGGAAAAGGTGTTTCGCAAGGGAAGAACCACGCTGTCAGAAGTGGATAGGCAAGCGCCGGGATACGACGCAGTTCAATTTTTTGTATGAAAAAAAGTCTTATCTTGTATTGTATCAACCTGTTACGACATTGTCCAGATCCGTGGGGCACAGGGGGCGCGCCCTGCAGGATGGGCTTCCCGATTGACGGCGGGCGTCAGGCGGGGATGTGCGGCATACCCTGCAACAGGGGGAGCTTCCGGGCTGCTTCCGTCCTCTCCCGCGCTGGGATGTTCCTGCTGTGCTGCGAAATATGGCAGAGGTCAGTAATTCCGCCCTCTCCCGCGCCGGGATGTTCCGATGGCCTTGGCCCTATCGTGGCTGGCTGCCCCGCTTCCTTCCGCAACGGGACGTTCCCCGGCCTGCTCCTTTCCCGGCGGCACGGATGGGGCATCCCGACCCAGAACCGCCGGGCCCGCTTCCGGTGGGAATTCCACATTTCCTCAGGGGAGGTTCAACAACTTATCCACAGGGGCTCTTTGCTTGTGTAACGTACTTTTTTCTGATATATTTTCTCTGTTGGAAACAAAGCGTTTTCGCCTCCGTTTTTCACCATCTTTTTCAGCCTGACTCAGGCTCTGGCCCCTGTGGAGCTTCGCAACGCCGTGTCCAAAGAAACGCTACGCAAACACCTCCTCACGTCTTCAGCCGAAGCGATCCCCAAAACGCGCCCATCCCTGCTCTCCTGCTTCACCAACGCCGACTCCCCAAAGCCCCAGCTTCAGGATCGCCTTTCCGCCGCCGGCGAAGCGTTGGAGGCGTGCTCGGAAACCGCGCTGCAGAGCTGGTTCGATCCCCTTGAAATCCTGCTGGATCAAGAATCGGGAACGCTGGCTGTCCGTTTCCCCCACGCCTTCTTCGGCATACGCTTCTCCAGCCTGTTCCAGAAACTGTTTGAAAAAAAGGCCAGGGAACTTTGGGGGAAAGGGCTTTCCATCACATACGGTGCCGGGAAGTTCGCTCCGGCCCCCCCCGTCCCCTTCGTCCAGCCTGCCCCCGAAGGCCGGGGGGAGGCCCTCCATCCCGCCGTGGCCAACCCGATGCCTTTTGGGGAAGAGTGGACATTCGATACCTTTATCGGCAACGGAAAGCACAAATGGGCCTTGAGCCTTGCCCGCGACATCACCCGGCGCGCCGTCTACCGGGCCACGCACGGCCGCGCGCCTTCGCTCGACGACATCGGCGAAGCACCGGGCCTGCTGGTGCTCTGCGGCCCTCACGGGACGGGCAAGACCCATCTGCTCCGGGCCATCGGCAACGAGCTTTTCCGCACCCTTGGGAACGATCTTTACTACGCTTCCCTGAGCGATCTGGAACTGCTGTTCGCCGGGCGTTCGGCCCTCGCCGCCCGTCAGGAGCTGCTGTCCAAAGAAGCCGTTCTTCTCGACGACTTCCAGCACCTGAGCCGGATTCCCGACAGGACGCCCGCCACGGCGTCCCGGTTCCGTGCCCAGCTTGTCGCCGAGCCGGAGACAGCCGGGCCGTCCGTGCGCGAGGAGCTCTGCCTCCTGCTGGATCGCTTCATGGATCAGGGCAAACCCGTCATCGTGGCGGGCGTGGGGCGCCCCAAGGAATGGAGCCTCGGCAAGGCGCTGCTTTCGCGCCTCGAAACCGGGCTTTGGGCGGAGCTTCCCGAGCCGGATCTTGACGTGCGCCTGCGCTACGCGCAGCAACAGGCCAAATTCCGCCGCCTGCCCCTGTCCAGGGAACATCTGCTGCTCATTGCGCAGCACTGCCCGGACGTCCGGCGGCTTTCCGGCGTCATCCTCCGGGTGGCGTCCCACCGTTCCCTGATCGGCCGCGATCTTTCCGAACAGGATCTGCTCAACATCGTACGGCAGGGAGGCGACGGTTCCGCGCTGACCCCCCAGCTCATCGTCAGCATCGTCGGCGAACACTGCGGCGTCCCGCCCAAGGAAATCCTCGGCGAAAAACGCCGTCCGGATCTCGTGCAGGCCCGCCAGCTCGCCATGTACCTGTGCCGCGAACTGCTTGGGCACTCCTACCCCGTCATCGGGCGCATGTTCGGCGGGAAGGATCACAGCACGGTGATGCATGGGGTGAAAAAAATCAAATTATTGCAGGAAAGTGATCGACTTACGCACAGTATGGTGACAGAGCTGACAAAAGCGTGCCTCGAACACCACGGCTGAAGCTGCGAACACGAAAGCTGTTCCCGCCGTTCCTAACCGATCGAACGAACTGTAACTAAAAACAAGAGTAATTTTACCAAGTTAATCAGGATACGCACATTGCGCGTCTCTTAATAATCTACAACAAGGATCTTCTACATGCTTTTTACAGTAAAGAAAGAAAACATCATCGAAGGCCTTCAGAAGGCGGCGGGCATCATCCCCACGAGGGCGGGAGCGGCATATCTGCGTTCGCTCTGGATCAAGGCCGAAGGGGAAGTCCTGACCATCATGGCGACCGATGCGAACATTGAGTTCACTGGCACGTATCCCGCCGAAGTGAAGGAACCCGGGCTCGTCGGGGTGAACGGCCGGAACTTTGTGGATCTCATCCGCCGCCTTCCCGCCGGTGAACTGCGTATCCGCCTTGACGACGCTACGGGCACGGTGATTCTCGAACAGGGCCGCCGTACCTACAAGCTCCCCGCCAACGACCCCACATGGTTCCAGAGCCTTGCGCCGTTCTCCAGCGAAGGCGCCGTGGTGTGGTCCGGCGATTTCTTCCAGGAAATCATCGACCGCGTGTTTTTCTGCGTGAGCGACGACGAAGCTTCCGACGCCATCGCGTGCCTCTACTTCAAGCCCGTCGGCGAAGGCCACATCGAAGTGTGCGGGCTGAACGGCCATCAGTTCGCCCTGACCCGTTTCACCCACGACGATCTGGCCGCCCGCCTTCCCGAAGAGGGCGTGCTGATCCAGCGCAAGTATGTCGGCGAACTCCGCAAATGGCTCGACGGCGATGAAATCGAGGTCAATCTGACGGACAAGCGCCTTTTCGTGCGTTCGGGCGACGGGCATGAGACCCTCAGCCTTCCCCGCGCCGGATACGCCTACCCTGATTATTCGCCGTTCATGACCCGCCTGGCGGCCCCTGACGTGTCCCTGCTCAAGCTGAACCGGAAGGACTGCCTCGATGCGCTCGATCGTATCAGCATCTTCAACACGGAGAGCGATCGGTGTACGTATTTTGAACTGTCCGGTTCCGAGGTTATGCTTTCCGCGCAGGGGCAGGATACCGGGTCGGCCAACGAGTCCCTTGAAGTTTCCTACAACGGCTCCATCGGGCGCATCGCGTTCCCGACCAAGAACCTGATGGAAATCCTTACCCATTACCAGTCCGGCGAGCTTACCCTGACCCTTACCGGGGCCGAGGGGCCCTGCGGCATCAACGGCACGGAAGATCCCGATTACACCGTGCTGATCATGCCCATGAAAATCGCCGAAGAAAGTTATTACGAAGAAAACTAGGTGCTCTGCTGGAGGGGCGCTTCGGGATGGAAGCGCCCCTCAGCCCCCTTTCCTGAATGCTTGGAATAGGGGGATGGTTCTCTCATTCCGTCTATGGTATTGTTTCTTTCTAGTCACAACCTTTGTCCCCGTTTTGGAGCGTTCGGCTTTGAAGGGGGGCATCTTCAGGAGCCGCCTCATGCCGCGTGCCTGGGAATGTATGCGGCATGAGGCGGCCTCTGAAGGGCCCGGGGGCTTTTCCCGGGTAAAGGCCGGAGGGCGCGGCCTCATGGAAGGCCGCGTTTGCGGATCGTCTGCGGCGGCCCTTTGCCGCCGGAGGCGCCACAACCAACATATGGATTCACGAGCCTATGACAGCCAACGCGAACGCTTATACAGCTGATTCAATCACTATTCTTGAGGGCCTCCAGGCCGTGCGGAAACGCCCGGCCATGTACATCGGCAGCACGGATTACCGTGGTTTGCACCACCTCGTGTACGAAGTGGTGGATAACTCCATCGACGAAGCGATGGCGGGCTACTGCACGCGCATTGAAGTTGTGCTTCACATGGACAACAGCGTCACGGTTCGTGACAACGGGCGCGGCATCCCCGTGGACATCCACCCCAAGGAAAAGGTGCCTGCCGTTCAGGTGGTCATGACCAAGCTCCATGCGGGCGGCAAGTTCGACAACGCCGCCTACAAGGTGTCCGGCGGTCTGCACGGCGTGGGCGTCTCCTGCGTCAACGCGCTTTCCGAGCGCCTTGAGGTGACCGTGCGCCGGGACGGGAAGCGCTGGAAACAGGTGTACAGCCGGGGCGTGCCGCAGGAGGAGCTTCAGTACATCGGCGAGTCCGACAGCCACGGTACGACCGTCCGCTTCAAGCCCGACGAAACCATCTTCGAGACCACGGAGTTCTCCTACGACACCCTCAAGAAGCGTTTTGAGGAGCTGGCCTATCTGAACAAGGGGCTTCAGATCGAGTGCCGCGACGAGCGCACCAGCGAAGTCCATCTGTTCCATGCGGAGGGCGGCATCCACCAGTTCGTGAAGGATCTGAACTCCGGCGAAGTGGGCATTCACGCCATCGTCGATGGGGAAGGCGTGGCCGACGGCGTTTCCGTGGAGTTCGCCATCCAGTACAACGCGGGCTACAAGGAAAATATGTACACCTTTGCGAACAACATTCGCACGAAGGAAGGCGGTACGCACCTTGCCGGGTTCAAGACCGCGCTGACCCGCGCCATCAACAACTACGTCAAGGGCCAGCCCGATCTGGTTAAGAAGATGAAGGGGCAGACCCTTTCCGGCGACGACGTCCGCGAAGGGCTGACCGCCGTGCTCAGCGTGAAGCTCCCGCAGCCGCAGTTTGAAGGCCAGACCAAGACCAAGCTCGGCAACAGCGAGGTTGCGGGCATCGTGAGCGGCGTGGTGTACGGCAGGCTCGACACCTATTTTCAGGAGAACCCCAAAGAAGCCCGGCTGATCATCGACAAGGCCGTGGACGCCTCCCGCGCCCGCGATGCGGCCCGCCGTGCCAAGGAGCTTGTCCGCCGCAAGGGTGCCCTGTCGGACAACGCGCTGCCCGGCAAGCTGGCCGACTGCCAGAGCAAGGATCCTGCGGATTCCGAACTGTTCATCGTGGAAGGCGACTCCGCAGGCGGTTCGGCCAAGCAGGGCCGCAACCCGAACACGCAGGCCATCCTGCCTCTGCGCGGCAAGATCCTGAATACGGAACGCACCCGCTTCGACAAGATGCTCGCCAACAAGGAAGTCAAGGCGCTCATCACCGCGATGGGCGCGGGCATCGGCGAGGAGGATACCGATTACGACAAGCTGCGCTACCACAAGATCGTCATCATGACCGACGCCGATGTGGACGGCGCGCACATCCGTACGCTCCTCCTGACCTTCTTCTTCCGCAACTACGCGGGGCTCATCGACCGCGGCTATCTGTACATCGCGCAGCCGCCGCTGTACCGGGCCCACAACAGCAGGATGGAGAAGTTCATCAAGGACGACTACGAGCTGAACGCCTTCCTGATGCAGCGCGTGAGCGACGATATGGAAGTGGAGGCCCCCAACGGCACGATCTTCCGTGGGGAAGAGATCAAGGCCCTCATGGGGCAGATCGAAAACATTTCCCACCGTGTGCGCGACGCGGAGCTGGCGGGCATCGGCCGGGAGCTTTTCCTTGCCCTTGTGGATGTGGAGGATCGCGTCACCCCGGACTGCCTCACGTCAGGGACGCGCTGCTACGATTTCCTCAAGGAGCGTGGCTACGAACTGACGACGGAGACGGAACCGCACGAGGACGGCGACCGCGTCTTCGCGCTCATTGAGAACGCCAACGGCCATCGCACGCGGGTATCCGTCGAGTTCTTCATTTCCAAGATGTACCTCAACTCATGGGAAGCCCTCGACGCCATCCGGCAGAAGTGCGGCGGCCTCAGCTTCACGCTTCGCAATAAGGAGCAGGAGTACGCGGCGGCCGACATTTTCGAGCTGCACGCCATGACGCTTGAGGAAGCACGGAAGGGGATCAACATCCAGCGTTACAAGGGCCTCGGTGAAATGAACCCCGAACAGCTCTGGGTAACGACCATGAACCCTGAGAACCGCACCTTGCTGCGCGTGACCGTCGAGGACGCCGAAGCCGCCAGCGACACGTTCGAGCAGCTCATGGGCGATCGCGTGGAGCCGCGCCGCGAGTTCATCGAGCGCAACGCCCTCACCGTGCGGGATTTGGATATTTAGTGAAACTGGGGGAGGAGGGAGGGAACCCTTCTGAAGAAGGGCTTCCCTCCCTCCTCCCCCAGGCCCCCTCCTCTCTCCCTCCTAAGACTTTTGTTTTTTGGGGAGCGGGCAGGGCGGCGATAGGGGATGGTTTCATCCCTCGTGCATATTTGACAAGCAGGTACTTGGGTGGCGGAACGATGCCGGAAACGGCCTGTTCCGACGCGTCCGGGGCGGCGGACGGAACGGCGTAGCCGTTGCGCCCGCCGCCTTGGGGGGGTCCGGGGGGAATCATTCCCCCCGGCCGCCGGAGGCGCTGCCTTCGAGGATACTATGTCTCAGAATGTGAATATTGAACATGAAATGCGCAAATCGTACTTGGAGTACTCGCTCAGCGTCATCATCGGGCGGGCCATCCCGGATGTCCGCGACGGCCTGAAACCGGTACATCGGCGCATCCTGTTCGCGCAGCAGGAGCTGGCGAACAGCTACAACCGTCCTCCGAAGAAGTGCGCGCGCATCGTCGGCGACGTCATCGGTAAGTACCACCCGCACGGCGACTCCGCCGTGTACGACGCCCTCGTCCGTCTGGCGCAGGATTTCTCCATGCGCGATCCGCTGGAAGACGGGCAGGGCAACTTCGGCTCCATCGACGGCGACGCCGCCGCCGCCATGCGTTACACCGAAGTCCGCATGTCCCGCTTGGCGAGCGAATTCCTCAACGACATCGACAAGGAAACCGTCGATTTCCGGCCCAACTACGACAACACGCTGGCCGAGCCCGTGGTGCTGCCCACGAAGGTCCCCAACTTGTTGCTGAACGGTTCGTCAGGCATCGCCGTCGGCATGGCGACGAACATCCCGCCGCATAATTTGAGCGAGCTGTCGGACGCCCTGCTCATGCTCATCGACGACCCGGAAAGTTCCGTCGAGGATCTGATGGATGCCGTGCAGGGGCCGGACTTCCCCACGGGCGGCTACGTCTATGCGGGCCAAGGGCTGTACGACGCCTACACCACCGGGCGCGGAACCGTAAAGGTACGCGGCAAGGTTGAGATCGAGGAGCGCAAGAAGGGCTTCCAGTCCCTGATCATCCGGGAGATCCCGTTTGGTCTGAACAAGTCGAGCCTCGTGGAAAAGATCGCGGCGCTGATCAACGACCGCAAGATCGACGGCGTGTCCGACCTGCGCGACGAGTCCGACCGCCGGGGCATCCGCGTGGTCATCGAGCTGAAGCGCGGCACCATGCCTGAGATCGTCATCAACTCGCTGTACAAGTATACGCCGCTGGAAACCTCGTTCGGCATCAACATGCTGGCGGTGGTGGACAACCGGCCCGTGCTGCTGAACCTCAAGACCGCGTTGACCTACTTCCTCGATCATCGCCGTGAGGTGGTGGTTCGGCGCACCAAGTTTGAACTGCGCAAGGCCGAAGCCCGTGCCCATATCTTGGAGGGCCTCCTCAAGGCGCTCGATCATATTGATGAGGTTGTGTCCCTGATCCGCTCTTCGGCGACGCCGCCGGAGGCCAAGGAACGCCTCATGCAGCGCTTTGGGCTGTCCGAAGTGCAGGCGCAGGCCATCCTTGACATGCGGCTGCAACGCCTGACCGGGCTTGAGCGCGGCAAGATTGAAGAGGAACAGAGGGAGCTGCTCTCGAAAATCGCGTGGTATCAGTCCATCCTCGGCGACGCCTCCGTGCTCTGGGGCGTCATCCGCGATGAAGTGGAATACATCAAGCAGACGTATTCCACGCCCCGCCGTACGGAAGTCATCCGCGAGGCGCTTTCAAACATCGACATTGAGGATCTGCTGCCCGACGACGACGTGGTCATTACCCTGTCGCGCCGCGGCTACATCAAGCGCACGAGCCTCGGCATCTACCAGCAGCAGCGTCGTGGCGGCAAGGGCGTTGCCGGGGTGCATACCGGCGAAGACGATTTCGTGCAGGAGTTCATCACCACGACGAACCACCAGTTCTTGTTGATGTTCACCAACAAGGGCCGTATGCACCAGCTCAAGGTTCATCAGGTGCCGGAAGGCAGCCGGACGGCCAAGGGCGTGCATATCGCCAACCTCGTGCCTATGGAAAAGGACGAGTGGGTCAACACCATCCTGACCGTGCGTGAGTTCGCCGAGGACAAGTCGTTCCTCTTCGCCACCCGCCGGGGCATGGTGAAGCGTTCCAGCGCCGCGCTCTACGCCCGGAGCCGCAAGGGTGGGCTCATCGCCGTTGGCCTGCGTGAGGACGACGAGCTCATCATGGTGCGCGAGATCACGGACGACGATTTCGTGGTGCTGGCGACCGCCGACGGCATCGCCATCCGGTTCAGTTGCCGCGACGTCCGCAACATGGGGCGCGGGGCCAGCGGCGTAAAGGGCATTGCCCTGCGCCACGGCGATACGGTGGTGGCTTGCCTTGTGCTCAAGGAAGACAGCCCGGCGATCATGACCATCTCCGCGCTCGGCTTCGGCAAGCGTACCAATGTGGATCTCTACCGTGTGCAGAGCCGGGGCGGGAAGGGGATCATCAACTTCAAGGTCACGCCGAAGACGGGCCCGGTCATCGGCGCCAAGTCGGTGCTTGACGACGAGGCGCTTGTGCTGCTGACTTCCACCAATAAGATCATCCGCATGGGCGTGGATGAAATCCGTTCCGTAGGCCGCGCCACCATCGGCGTGCGTCTGGTGAAGCTGGACGACGGCGCGCGCGTGGTCGGCTTCGACACGGTCAACTCCGACGCGGATGCGGGAAGCGAAGAAGCCTTGTAAAAAAAGGTCTGACGGTATAGAAACAGCCTAAAAAGAGGGCCCCTTGTTTCGGTTATCCCGAAAAAAGGGGCTCTCTTGCTGTGAAGTTGCAGGATGTTGCGGTCATGCAGGGTAGGTTTGCATGGCCCTCGTCCGCCGTTGTGTTTTCACTGTATAAAACAAGAGGAGATTGGCGCATGAAGTATTTGGGCGTTGTAGGGGCATTGCTCGGCCTGTCGTTGTTGGGTGTTCCCGCGCTGGCTGACGAAACGAAACAGCCGGTCCCGCGAGTCGGGCAGGTCGTCATTGAGAGCATGGGGCCCGCGTCCGGTACAATCCCTAAGGGCAAGCTGGCAACTATCGTCAACTACATCCACGCCGACAAGCATACATGGTATAAGAATGGTTCGCGGCATTCGGCGAAGCATCCCGACAACAAAGGGACGCAGCGGAACCTGCATGACCGGTTCGTCCTCAAGATGCGCTACGGGCTCGGCGACGGTTACGACGTGCGTTTCGCCATGCCCATTGTCATGAACAATTTCCGTGCCCACAGCACCCTCACGCCCAACAGCGTCAGCAGCAAGAACGGCATTGGCGACACCACGTTTGTCCTGCACAAGCAGTTTTTGAGTCAGCGGGAAGGTTTCCCCGTCGATGTGGCGTGGGATCTCGGCGTCTGGACGCCCACGGGCAGCACGTCCGACGACGGCGTGGGCACAGGCGCTTGGGGCGCGATGGCGGGCCTTGGCGTGGGGCACGCCTTTGACGGCGGGCGGCAGTTCGTCGAAGGCGAGGTTATGTATTTGTATCGCGGGGTAGGGCACACGTCCCGCGTAGACGTCAGCGACGTATTCCGCCTGAACGGGCGTTACGTCTATGCGCTCTCCCAACACTGGGACATGGGCGTTGAGACGCAGTTTGAATACAACACGGATTCGCGGCGCTACGGGCGTTCCAACAATGACGCCAGCACGACATGGTTTGCCGGGCCGTCCGTGACCTTGAAGCTGCCCGAATACAACGCCTCGCTCGGTGTGAGCGCCCAGTTCAGCCTTTATCAGGACTACGATGCCATAACCCCCACGGGGTATCCCACCGCCGCCTCCCTCGGCGAGCGCTGGAAGCTTGAAGCGAAGCTGGCGATAGTGTTTTAGCATAGTTGAGTGGGGAGAGGCATTGGGGAGGGGAAGGGGGAACTTTCTGAAGAAAGTTCCCCCTTCCCCTCCCCAAACCCCACCCCATCCCCTTCAAAGACTTTCGGCGTTATCGAATCCCTGTTCACAGGGATTTCGTGTGGACTGAAAAGAGGGGTACGGCAGGTTTTGGAAAGGCTGTGCTATAGAAAGGCTCTGTCAGAGTACATGGTTGTTTTGTTTTAGCAATATACTGAAAATATATGCTTTTTCTCTAAAATTTCCGCTGGTTGGCTCTGTGGTTGGGGGATTTTATTGGTTGTTTCTTTGGAATTTCAAGGAAATAAAGCATCAACCATTTTCTATGACACAGCCTATGAAAAAAGGTTGATGCTTTTTTCCTTGAAGCTCCAAAGGATAACCCTCAAAATGCCTTGGGCGTGAACCCCGCCAAAGGGAAAACTGGAAAAAAGGCTGTACTTTCCACCGCACTACGGTGATGAAACGACCACATCCTATAAAAGAGCTTTTGGAAAAGGCGGGATACGGTTTCCCCTTTGGGAAAGGTTCTGCTATGGGATGTGATTATTTTTAGATTCTGAGTATGTGGTTGTTTCGTCTCTACAGTGCAGGGAAGATACAGCTTTTTTCCCGCGTTCCCATTGGCGGAATCTATGGCTAAGGCATTTGGCTGGTTATTCCTTTGGGCTTTAAGGGAAAGGCTCTGTCATAGTATCTGGCTGTTTTATTTCATATTATACTGAAAATATAGCCTTTTTCTCCAATTTTCCCGCTGATGGGCTCCATGATTGGGGCATTTTATTGGTTACTCCTTTGGAATTTCAAGAAATAAAGCATCAACCGTTTCCTATGGCACAGCCAAGGGAAAAAGCGTCAACCATGTTCTATGGTACGGATTTTTTTATAATATATTGAAATGACATTTTTATGTGTTTTTTGTTGGCGGATGGCATGGCTGAGCAGCTTGTTGGCCATCCTTTTGGAATGGCTCTGTCATAGCGTGTGGTTGTTTCATCTCCACAGCACGGTGAAAAGACAGCCTTTTTCTCCAGTTTTCCCCTTGGCTGAATCCATAACTGAGGCGTTTTTCTGGCTATTCCTTTGGAATTTCAAGGAAAAAAGCATCAACCATTTTCTGGGACACAGCCTTTGGAATTTGAAGGGAGGGACGGGCAGTTGTTGGCTGTGGCGGGGCCTTGAGGAAAAGGGGGGCGTATTTTTTAGGGGGCGGGAAGGGGGAAGATGGGAGGCCGGGGAAACAAAGGCTTGCCTCCCGTTGTATTTTTCCTTACGACCTCAGAAAAAAGAACATAATCTCCGAATCCCACAGAGCCGCCGGGGGAAGGCAAAGCCTTTTGCGCTTTCGGCGGCACTGGGGCGTTTTGGGGGAATTCGGCCCAAAGGGGGCGGCGAAGCCGTACCGTTGGGCGGGCTTGCGGGCCTTAGTAAGGATCGTATGCGGAGCGATTCCCCTAAAATAGGGACAAGGGGCGGTAGCCCTTTGCCGCCGGAGGCGTACCTCAATACGGAGCGACCATGTCCGATCAGTTTCCGACCTACCGGGCACAGATGGAATACGTGTGCCTCGGCTGTGGGGCCCGTCACCCCATTGATGAATTGCTGTATACGTGCCCGGACTGCGGCGGCGTATTCCTGCTTGAAGACACGACCTTCGACAGGCTGAAGGAGCACGGCGGCGCATACTGGCGCAACCTGTTCGATAGCCGGGCCGCCACCCGCAACACGGCCCTGCGCGGCGTGTTCCGGTTTTATGAGCTGATGGCCCCCGTGCTGGAGCAGGAAGACATCCTGTACCTCGGTGAAGGGAACACCCCTGTCGTGGACGGCGCTCCCGAACTCCAGAAGAAGCTGAACGCCTCGTTCGCGTTCAAGAACGACGGCCAGAATCCGAGCGCTTCCTTTAAGGATCGCGGCATGGCCTGCGCGTACAGTTATCTGCGTGCGCTTGTACGCAGGCACGGATGGGATGAGGTGCTGACCATCTGCGCCTCTACCGGGGATACGTCGGCTGCCGCGGCTTTGTACGGCGCGTATGTGGGGCATCCCATCAAGACCGCCGTGCTGCTGCCGCAGGGCAAGGTGACGCCTCAGCAGCTTTCCCAGCCCCTCGGCTCCGGCGCGACCGTGCTTGAGGTGCCCGGCGTATTCGACGACTGCATGAAGGTCGTCGAACATCTGGCGGAACACTACCGCGTGGCCCTGCTCAACTCGAAGAACAGTTGGCGTATCCTTGGGCAGGAATCCTATGCCTATGAAGTCGCCCAGTGGTTCAACTGGGATTTGGCGGGCAAGGCCCTGTTCGTGCCGGTGGGCAACGCCGGGAACATCACGGCGGTCATGTCCGGCCTGCTCAAGATGCGCCGCCTTGGCATCATTTCCGATTTGCCGCGCCTGTTTGGGGTGCAGTCCGAACACGCCGATCCGGTGTGGCGCTACTACAGCAAGCCCAAGGCCGAGCGCGTGTACAGCCCCGTGACGGTCCGCCCAAGCGTGGCGCAGGCCGCCATGATCGGCAACCCGGTGTCCTTCCCCCGCGTGAAGAAGCTCGTTGACGTCTATGAGGCTGAGGGCGGCGAATTCGGCGTGGTTCAAGTGACCGAACAGGCCATCATGGACGCGGCCATCATCGCCAACCGGCACGGGCACATCGTATGCACGCAGGGCGGCGAATGTCTTGCCGGCCTGATCAAGGCCCGCGGAGAGGGCAGGGTGGCCGCCGACGAAAAGGCTGTGCTCGACTCGACGGCGCACGCGCTCAAGTTTGCGGGATTCCAGAATATGTATTTTACAGACACGTTCCCGCCGGAATACGGCGTCACGCCTGACGCGGGCCTTGCCAACCGGCCTTCTTTGGTGGTTGATGCCTCCGAGAAGGCGCGGCTCTCCGCTGAGGAGTTTACGCGGGCCGCTGCAAAGGCCGTCGCTGACCGCTTGGAACTTGCGGGAAAATGATTATTGTCTGGACAGGATGGATGTCGGGAGGGAAGAAAGGCCGCTGCCGGGAGAGCCTCGGCAGCGCGCGGAAACAAAGGCTGCAAGGCTTTCCCGCCGCTTCTCAAAACACTTGACACCCTCCTGTTCGGACGCTAAGGCAAGGATGACGGCACGATGGTGCCTGTGGTCGAGAAACTCAGGATCGTTTGATCCAAAACTTGGAGGAAGTGACAATGTCTTGGAATGTTACTGTTGATGCTGACAAGTGCGTGGGCTGTGGCGAATGCGTGGACGTCTGTCCCGTTGAAGTGTACGAAATGACCGACGGCAAATCCAGCCCGGCCCATGCCGAAGAATGCCTCGGCTGTGAATCCTGCGTCGAAGTCTGTGAACACGACGCCATCAACGTTGAAGAAAACTAAGCATTGAAATGCCGCCGCCCGCAATCGTGATTGCGGGCGGCGGCTTGTGCGAGAGGAAGGAGCTTTTTTTCAAGAGGCCCCTTCCTTTTTTTACACTCTTACCTATTATAGATCCTATGATCAACATCATGCCCGAGCTTACCCCTGTGTTCACTGCGTACGAGGCACTTGTTGCTGAAGCCGACGCGGTGTTTGCCCGCGTCGGCGAGATGCACCCGGACTGCGTGACCTGCAAGCCCGGTTGCAGTGATTGCTGCCACGCCTTGTTTGACCTTTCGCTTGTCGAAGCCATGTACCTGAACGCGCGGTTCATCGAAAAGTACGACTTCGGCCCTGAGCGTTCCCGCATCCTTGAGAACGCCGGAAGTGTGGATCGCAAGCTGACCCGCATGAAGCGCGACTATTTCCGCGAGCTGCGCGATGCCAAAGGGTCTGAGGAAGCCATGGGGCACATCATGGAAGAGGCTGCCAAGGCCCGCGTCCGCTGCCCGCTCCTCGACTCGAACGATCAGTGCGTGTTTTATGACTACCGCCCCATCACCTGTCGTCTCTACGGCATCCCCACGGCGATCGGCGGCAAGGGGCACGTATGCGGCAAGTCCAATTTCGCTGCCGGAGTCAATTATCCGACCGTCCATCTGGACAAGATTCAGGAACGGCTGGATCGCCTCAGCGTGGAAATCCGGGATCGCGTGAAGTCCCGGTTCAAGGAGCTGCATGAGGTTTTCGTGCCCGTATCAATGGCGCTTCTCACCAACTACGACGACGCTTATTTGGGGATAGGCCCGGCACCCAAGGAGTCTTGATGATTTCCGCCACCATGTTTCGAGACAGCACCAAGCAGGAGCTGACCGAGGAGCAGGAACTGCTCAAGCGCGAAATTTACGAGCGCATGAATCCCCGCCGGAGGAAGTTCATCGACCGCATCGGCTACGATGAATGGGATCCCTTCCAGAAGCCCAACGACCCGATGGATATCCGCGTCGATCCGAGCAAGCGCACCACGCAGCAGCTTTTCCGAGGGTTCATGCATTCGCTCGGCGAACGCACCGAGGGCAATGACTTCAACAAAGGCGCCCTTGACTGCGCGCTCGGGATTGTGAACAGGGATGAACGCTACCTCGGCATCTACGAGTTTTGCGTATGGTATTATAAACTCCTGAAGAAAGAGGGACTGATCAATGAAGGACCGGTACGAGAATCTTGACGAGTACATCGCCGACCTGCGGGCCGCGCTCAGCCAGAACGACGCTTGCGCCAATCACCATTATAATCTTGGCGTAGCCTTGCTCAGCAAGGGCGACTTTGTGGCGGCGGAAGAATCGTTTCTCGCCGCAGTCCGCAATTCGTCCCACCTTGCCGAAGCCTATGTGCAGCTTGGCGGCATCTGCCTTCAGCGCGGCGATCTCGAAGGCTGTCTGCGCTACAACGAGGAGGCGGCCAACTGCCGCGCCAAGTTTCCCGTGCCGTGGAGCAATATCGGCTTCGTGCATTTGCAGCGCGGCGAGCCCGAAAAGGCCATCAGCGCCCTGCAAAAGGCCCTGAAATGGGACGCCGAATTCATTCAGGCGATGGCGACTCTCGGCGCTGCCTATTACATGAACGGCCAGTACGACGAGAGCATCAAAATCAGCGAAAAGGCCATTGAAAAGCAGCCCGGTTTCGCTCCCGCGTGGAACAACCTGTCCCTCGCGTGGTTTGAAAAGGGCGACTACGACAAGGCCGCCGAATACGCCGACAAAGCCATTGAATTCGGTTTTGATGTGCGCCCCGAATATCTTGAAGAAATCGCCGCCCATCGCAGCAAGTAGGGTGATGGGGTTGAGAACCGGGGGAGGGAGCTTTTTGTAAAAAGCTCCCTCCCCCGGGCCCCCACCCGCAAAAACTTTGACTGGTGGGGAGGTTATACGGCAGGAGTTCCTGTTATGAAAAAAGGTTCCCAGAAGATTCCGGGAACCTTTTTTGTATGGAGAAAACCCCCCGCTAGGCGGGAGGGGCCAATAAGTTTACAGCTTTGCCCATGTCAGTAAAACTCCTTTTGATTTGTTGAAAAGTCTCGCGGTCTGGCAACTGCGAGTCAACAAATCAAAAGGAGGTCACGATGGGTGACGCCAAAAGTTTAGCCCACACAAGGTGGAACTGCAAATATCACATTGTTTTTGCGCCTAAATATCGCCGCCAGGTGTTCTATGGTGAAAAGAAGCGCGCCATTGGCGAAATTCTGCGCAAGTTGTGCGAATGGAAGGATGTGAAAATAGTGGAGGCAGAATGTTGCCCAGACCACATCCACATGCTGCTTGAGATTCCCCCAAAAATGAGTGTGTCGAGTTTTATGGGCTATCTGAAGGGTAAGAGTAGTCTCATGATCTATGAACAATTTGGGGATTTGAAGTTCAAATACCGCAATCGGGAATTTTGGTGCCGTGGGTATTACGTCGATACAGTAGGCAAGAATAAGGCCAAGATTCAGGATTACATCAAGCATCAGCTGGAGTCGGATAAACTTGGCGAACAGTTGAGCCTGCCATACCCAGGGAGCCGTTTACGGGCCGCAAGTAACAGAAATGCAAATGTCAGATCGCAAGAGCGCCTGTTAGGGCGCAGCTGGTAAGAAAGCCTTACAGGCGCATATGAAGAACCCCCGGCTATGCCGGGGGGGTCCTTTTTATAAGCTCCGTCACGGGATGCGTTGTTTCAGTTCCACGGTATGAAAAATACATTTTTTATGCTGCGTTATAGAAAAATGGTTGATGCTTTTTTCCTTGAAGCTCCAAAGGGATAACCGGCAAAATGCCTTAACCGTGGATCCCGCCAAGGGGAAAACCGGAGAAAAAGGCTGTATTTTCATCGCACTGTGGTGATGAAACAACCATAAACTATAACAGAGCCCTTTTTTATGGCTGTGTCCTAGAAAACGGTTGATGCTTTATTTCCTCGAAATTCCAAGGAAATAACCAATAAAATCCCCTAATTACAGAACCCACTGGCGGAAGATTTGGAGAAAAAGCATATATTTTCAGTGTATTGCTGAAACAAAACAACCATGTACTATGACAGAGCCTTTTTTATATGTTGGAGTCGTAGCGAGGGGAAACGCCTCTTTGCAGTCTTTTCTTTTCCCAAAGGCTCTGTCATGGAATGTGGTCGTCTCATTTCTACTCCACAGTGGAGACAGCCCATTTTTTGCTTGCCCAAACACGGCGTCAGCCACGGGGAAGCCATCCACTGAGATATTCACCTTTTCGATGATTTTTAAAAAATTCATTTTTGAATTTCATATAGTTAAAATGTAGCTTTCATTGAAAACGTGAAAGCCTCCATCCCCTGCGGTGCTGTATTTATTTTAGGTTTGTGTCGCTGGTTACATATAATAATTTGAAATTATTAAAAATACTTTTGTGAATTAAAAATAATTTAATAATTTCAATATATTATATATAATTGACGACACGGCCTAAAAAGAGGGGGACAAGGCGACGGCAGCCGCAGCGAAGCCATCCGCCGCGGCTGCCGTCGCTTTTTCTGATCCTTATGGGAGCTTAATACCAGATGGTCTTCAACTGATCCTTGGTGTAGCCCTTGCCCTGCATACACCATTCAAAATAGTTGCTCCACGAAAGTTCATTCCCCCATGAATAGCGGCTCCCGCCGATCATGGAGTTGGTCTGTTCGGTACAAGAGTTCTGCGCGTTCTGGAAGGCTTGCTCTTCGGGGGTAAGGGCCTTGGTAGCGCAGCCGCCGAGCATGAGGAGGGCGGCGGCAAAGATGGCGGTTTTCAACATGGTATTCATGGTATCCTCCTGAAATGAGTAAAAACGCTGAAACAGGCGGCTTGGCAGGGGCTTTTCCGCCCGTGTAGTGGAATATACGGCGAATCTGCGGGGCATCAATGAAAATCATCTTAATAATAGCCTAGTTGGATGATTTTCAAGGGGGGTTGGGACATATTTACAACGTGCCCTTTTTCTATCACACTGGAACCCTGCCTGAAAACAGGCTGCAAAAAGAAACGACTGCTCTCGGCGGCGTATGGAGCCCCGACTGCATTCCCGTGAACGGAAGGAGCAACACTGCATGTGCGGAATTATTGGTTATGCCGGGCATCGTCCGGCTGTTCCGGTCATTATCGAAGGCTTGCGGCGCCTTGAATACCGCGGGTACGATTCCGCTGGGGTCGGTTTCATTCAGGGCAAGGAGCTTAAGGTCATCAAGGCCGAGGGCAAGCTGGCGGCTCTGGAAGAAAAGCTCGCCCATTATCCCAACACGGTCGCCATGAACGGCATCGGTCATACGCGCTGGGCCACGCACGGCGTGCCCGCCGAACGTAATGCCCATCCCCATATCGGCGGCGATAACGAGCTTGCCGTCATCCACAACGGCATCATCGAGAACTTTCAGGAGTTGAAGGAAAACCTGCTTGCCAAGGGGTATGTTTTCAAATCCGAAACCGATACGGAAGTCTTGGCCCATCTCATCGCGGAAGGGCGCAAGCACAACCCCACGCTGCTTGAAGCCTTTGCCTGGGCCCTGCGCCAAGCCCACGGCGCGTATGCCGTGGCGGTCATTTGCCCCGACGAACCGGGCACCATCCTTTCCGCGCGCATGTCCGCCCCCCTGATCCTCGGCGTGGGCGTGGGCGAACATTTCATTGCTTCGGATATCCCGGCTTTCCTGCCCTATACGCGCGACGTCGTTTTTCTGGAGGACGGTGAAATCGTCCGCATCACGGATGCCACATGGCAGGTGCTCTCCCTCGATACGCTTGAGCCCGTCCATAAGGAAGTGCAGACCGTCCAGTGGGACATGCAGGCCGCACGGAAGGGCGGCTTCAAGCACTTCATGCTCAAGGAAATCTTTGAACAGCCCAAGGTCATCTCGGATTGCCTTGCCGGGAGGGTGGACGAAGAGAAGGGCATGGTCGTGCTGCCGGAGCTTGATGGGCTTCCCATCCCCTCCCGCCTGCGGATCATCGCCTGCGGAACCTCATACCATGCGGGCATGTGGGGGCAGCACCTGCTTGAGGACTGGGCGCGTATGCCGGTCGTCCCGGAAATCGCGTCCGAGTTCCGGTACCGCAACGTCATCCTTGAGCCTGACGACATGGTTCTTGTGATCAGCCAGTCCGGGGAAACGGCGGATACGCTTGCGGCGCTCCGGCTTGCCAAGGAAAAAGGCTGTATCGCCATCGCACTGTGCAACGTCGTGGGCTCGTCCATCCCGCGTGAGGCGGATGCTGTGCTCTATACGCAGGCCGGGCCGGAAATCAGCGTGGCGTCAACCAAAGCCATGTGCAGCCAGATGGTCATCATGGCTCTCATCGCGCTCTATTATGGGCAGCGCAAGGGGCTGCTCGACGCCAAGACCCGCCATGAGGCCCTTGCCGCGCTGCACGGCCTGCCGAAGCAGATTGAGGATGCCCTGCCCGCCATGCGGGAAACGGCACGGAGGTTATCCCCGCTGTATGCGTCCGCGAGCAGCTTTTTCTATCTGGGGCGCGGACATGCCTTCCCCCTCGCGCTGGAAGGGGCTTTGAAGCTCAAGGAAATTTCCTACATCCACGCGGAGGGCTATGCCTCCGGGGAGATGAAGCACGGGCCCATCGCCCTGATCGAGCCGGAATTCCCGACTTTTGCCCTTGCCTTCAATGATGCGTTGTTTCCAAAGGTCAAATCGAATATCGTGGAAGTGCAGGCCCGCCGAGGGCCGGTCATCGCGCTGGCCAATCCGGGGGCGGATCTGCATGTGGAGCACCTGTGGACGATTCCCGCCGCGTGGGGCCCGTTCAGCGCGTTTTTGGCGCTCCCGGCCATGCAGTTGTTCAGCTATGAAATGGCCGACTATCTCGGCAAAGACGTGGATCAGCCCAGAAACCTCGCCAAGAGTGTGACTGTCGAATAACCGGCATCCGGCGAGGGGCATCCCGACCGTCGCCGGATACCTCCCGAAAGGCAAAGGAAGGCGGCGGAGCATCATTGATGCTCCGCCCTGTTACATTCGGGACGTTTTTATGGAAAACCGCCTTCGGAGAAGGGCCTTCTCCAACGAACCTTCAAAAAAAGGAATGGTCATGCATACCACGGAAGGACTCGTATCCAAGCCCTGTGTGGGGAGTGTGGAAATAGTTTGGAACCGCTTGCTTGAAACCCTCAAGGCATTGAATGTTCCGCTGTTCGCTACGGTGGATCACGCCGCCAACGCGCGCGCCGCCGGGTTGTTCATGCCCGAAACCCGCGTCGCCTTTTTCGGCAAGCCTGCGGTCGGGACGCATCTGATGCTGGAGCGCCCTGAGGTTGCCCTCGAACTGCCTCTGCGCATCGTGATTTCCGAAGTTCCCGGCGAAGGGACGATGCTCTTCATGCCAGACATCCTGTGGCTGGCCCATCGATACGGCATTGATCCGCAGCTCGACAGCCTCAGGAAGACCCTTGGTTTTATGGCCCTTGTTTCCGACAAGGTTTGCGGGGAGTGATAAACCGGGGGAGGAGAGAGGAAACCTTTCTACAGAA
>NZ_DBMAFI010000036.1:0-32753 GCF_057864385.1 Bilophila sp.
GGGCCCCTTTGGAAAGGGGCCCTTCTCCCCTCCCCCAATTTCCTCCCAAAAAATTTTCCCACCCGGTGTAACAATTCCACACGGAACGGCACACTCTTCTTGTACAGGGCATCTTTCCCGTGCTCTCTCCGTCCGAAAGGCGCAGGGTTGAACGACAGAAAAGGAACAGGCCATGATCCCGGAGGCGGGAGAAGAAACCCTTCAGGCCGTGCTGAACGGCGACGCGGAAGCATTCCGCTCCATCCTGCGAACCTATGGGCCGCGCGTGGAGCGCCTCGTTTCCGCGCATGTCCTGCCGCACGAGGTGCCCGAAGTGGCACAGGAAACCTTCGTCAGGGCGTACAGGAGCCTGCGCTCCTACCAAGGCCAGGGCTCCTTCGAGCGCTGGCTGGCGACCATTGCCCTGCGCTGCTGCTACGAGCGGCTGCGTGAACGCTACAGGCCCGAAGCGCCATTCAGCTCTCTAGCCCAAGGCGAAGAAGATGAAACGGAAGGCTTGACCGAGCAGGCCTCGTTCCGGCTCTATGAGGAAGAAAACGAACGCCGCGGCTTACGGGAAGAGCTCGAATCGGCCCTGCAGCGGTTGGAGCCCCGCGATCGCATGCTCCTGACGCTCACCTTTCTGGAAGGCTATTCCATTGCGGAGACGGCGGCCATGATGGACATGACGCCGATCAACGTCCGGGTCAGGGTTCACCGCAGCAAGGCAAAGCTGCGCGAAGCGCTCAACCCCCCTTTGGAAAACCTCGGGAGGCAATCATGAACAACCTTTTGCAGTCATTGCGCGGCGTGCTGTCCGCCCTTATCGGCTTTCAATCCCCCGATGACGGATTGCTGGAAGAGGCACGGCGCCGCTGGAACGAAGGGCGTACGGGCCGGGCTTCCCTGCTCGACGAGGCATGGGAGGAGCGCGTGATGTTCGCCGTCCGGCTCAGCCCGATGGACGATCCCGATGTCCCTGACTGGCTGGCGCAGCGCTTCCGGCCCCTTGCGTTGGCGAATGCCGCCATTATCCTCTGCGCGTTGATGCTCTTCTGGCACGCGGGCGATCCCGGCACCGCCCTCGCCGAATACGCGCAGGCGGCCCTTGCCGGATATGAGGTGTTTTTCTGATGCGGACCCGCTTCAAGAGTTTGCTGGCACTCGGCCTGACCTTTGCGGCAGGGTGCCTCATCGGTATCGCCATCGGCAGCAGCAACCCGCGCATGTTCAAGCTGTTCCGGCAGCCTCCGGGCCCCGACCGGGCGGTCGAACATCTGGCGGAAGTGCTGGATCTCACCCCGAAACAGCAGGAACAGGTTCGGGAAATCTTTATCCGCCTCCACCCTGAGTTCCTTCAAGAATCGGAACGGGCAAAAGCTTTCCGCAGGGCATTCATCATCAAGCATTTCAACGAAATGGCCCCGCTGCTCGATGAACGCCAGAAGGCCGTGGCCCAAGAGTTTCTGGAAAAGCAACTGTCGAGGAAAATGCAGCATCCGCCCAAAGAGGGCAAGGCGGACTAGCGCGCCCCTTGTGGGGCAATTCCCCAAAACGCTCACCGCATCGGCTCCGCCGGGCGACAAAACGGGCTTTCCCTTTCGGGAATGCCGTACAGTGGATTTGTATTGATGAAAAAGAAACCGTTCCTCATCGCGGCGCTTGTCATCGCCGCAGCGGTCGCCGCGTGGTATGTGTTCCGTATGGATCAAGGCGACGGGATGGCCTATCTGACGGAACCCGTGACGATCGGAGACATTACTAAAACCGTCAACGCCACCGGCGAAGTCGGCGCAGTCCAGCTCGTCAGCGTGGGCGCACAGGTCGGCGGGCAGATCAAAAGGCTGCATGTCGTCCTTGGGCAGGATGTGAAGAAAGGCGATCTGATTGCCGAAATCGACTCCGTGCCGCAGCTTAACCAGCTTGAGACGGACAAGGCCCGGCTCCAGTCCTACGAATCGCAGCTTGCCGCCAAAAAAGTGGCCCTGAAGATCGCCAAAACGAAGTATGACCGCGAAAGGCAGCTCAAGAAACGCGACGCCGCCTCCAAGGAAAGCCTTGAGGACGCCGAGAACGCCTATGCCCTCGCCAAGGCCGAAGTGACCGAGCTTGAATCGCAGATCCGGCAGACCCAGATCGCCGTGAACACGGACGAGGTCAACCTCGGCTACACCCGCATCACCGCGCCGCTCGACGGAACCATCGTTTCCGTGCCCGTGGACGAAGGCCAGACCGTCAACGCCAACCAGACCACGCCCACCATCGTCCAGATCGCGGATCTGGACAAGATGGAAATCAAAATCGAAATCTCCGAGGGCGACATTACGGCGGTCAAGCCGGGCATGCCCATCACCTACACCATCCTTTCCAACCCTGAAACGGAATACAAGGCCGTCCTGACCTCCATCGACCCCGGCCTGACCACGCTCACGGACGGGAGCTACAAGACCACCTCATCGACGGGCAGCTCCTCTTCCTCGTCCTCCACATCCTCGAACAACGCCGTGTACTATTACGGCAAGGCGCTTATCGACAACAAGCAGGGCCCGCTGCGCATCGGCATGACCACCCAGAACGTGATCACCGTGGCGGACGTCAAGGATGCCCTGCTCGTCCCCGTGATCGCCGTCCAGTCCGGCAACGGCAAAAAATTCGTGCGCGTGCTCGGCCCCGGCGACAAGCCTGAGCGCCGGGAAGTGACCACCGGCATCGCCGACGGCATCCATATCCAGATCCTTTCCGGGCTCAAGGAAGGCGACGCCGTGATCACCGCCCAAGTCACCCAGCAGGAACAGGACGCCCAAGGCCAGCAGCGCCACCGGGGACCGCGGCTATGAACATCATCGAAGCCGAAGGCATCAACAAATTCTTCGGGGCCGGGCAAAACCGCGTCCATGTGCTGAAGGACATGTCCTTTGCCATCGAAGAAGGCGACTTCGTCGCCATCATCGGACAGTCCGGCTCAGGCAAGTCGACGCTCATGAACATCCTGGGCTGCCTCGACACCCAATCCTCCGGCGTCTGCCGCATCGGCGGCGTGGACATCGGCACGCTCGGCAGCGACGAGCTCGCGGAGCTGCGCGGGAGGCGCATCGGATTCATCTTCCAGCGCTACAACCTGCTCTCCACGCTGTCCGCCACGGAAAACGTGGCCCTGCCCGCCGTTTACTCCGGGGTGGACAAAAAGACGCGCCTTGATCGGGCCAAGTCCCTGCTTGCGGATCTGGGCCTGCCGAACAAGCTGGAAAACAAGCCCAATGAGCTTTCCGGCGGCCAACAGCAGCGCGTTTCCATCGCCCGGGCGCTCATGAACGGCGGCAGCATCATCCTTGCCGACGAGCCCACCGGCGCCCTCGACTCCAAAAGCGGCGAGAACGTCATGGACATCCTCACCGAACTGAACCGGCGGGGGCACACCATCATCGTCGTGACCCATGACCACCACATTGCGGGCTTCGCCAGCCGGGTCATCGAAATCAAGGACGGCTCGATCATTTCCGACACCCGGAGCCGGGAACTCGTCCCCGCACCGGAACGCGAACTTCCCCGTTCGCCCCGCGCCTCCCTCATGTTCCGCAAGGATCAGTTCGTCGAGGCGTTCAAAATGTCGGTGCAGGCCATCCTCGCCCACAAGATGCGGTCCGTGCTGACCATGCTCGGCATCATCATCGGCATCGCCTCGGTGGTGTCCGTGGTCGCGCTGGGGCGCGGGTCGCAGGAAAAGATCATCGCCAACATCAGTTCGATGGGCACGAACACCATCAACGTCTATCCCGGACACGGCTTCGGCGACCGGAAATCGGACAAAGTCAAGACGCTCACCGTCGCGGACTCCGACGTCCTCGGCAAGCAGAGCTACATCGACAGCGCCACGCCCAACACCACGGCGACGGGCACGCTCGTCTACCGCAACATCACGGTGAACGCCCAGCTCAGCGGCGTAGGCGAGCAGTATTTCGACGTCAAGGGGCTCAAGCCCGCCGAAGGCCGGTTCTTCAACAAGGACGACGTGCGGGCGAACCATTCCTACGTGGTCATCGACGACAATACCCGGAAAAAGCTGTTCCCGAACGGGGGCGAGCCGGTGGGGCAGGTCATCCTGTTCAACCGCCAGCCGCTGGAGATCATCGCCGTGGCCGAAAAGCAGGATTCCGTATTCGGCCCCACCGACGCCCTCAACCTGTGGGCCCCCTACACTACGGTCATGAACAAGATCACCGGGCAGCGGCACATTTCCTCGGTCATCGTCAAGGTGAAGGACAACGTCATGCCGCTCATGGCGGAAAAGAACCTGACCGCCCTGCTCACGGCCCGCCACGGCAAGACGGACTTCTTCACCGTGAACACGGACAGCATCAAAAAGACCATTGAGAGCACCACCGGGACCATGGCCCTGCTCATTTCGGGCATCGCGCTCATCTCGCTGGTCGTGGGCGGCATCGGGGTCATGAACATCATGCTGGTGTCGGTCACGGAACGCACGCGGGAAATCGGGCTCCGCATGGCCATCGGCGCGAAACAGGGCAACATCATGGAGCAGTTCCTCATCGAGGCCGTGCTTATCTGCGTCATCGGCGGCGTGCTCGGCATCGTGGCGTCCTACCTCATCGGCGTGGTCTTCGATCTGCTCGTCTCCAACTTCACCATGTCCTATTCCGCCGGTTCCATGCTGCTGGCGCTGGCCTGCTCGTCGGCCATCGGCATCGTCTTCGGATTCATGCCCGCGCGGAACGCCTCCCGCCTCAACCCTATCGACGCGCTTTCGAGGGAATGATGAACGCCATACGACTGATCGCCGCCCTGCTCGTCCTTGGGCTCGGCGGCTGCGCCAACTACCCGATGGGCAGCCTGAAAACGGATCTGCTCCCGGCGGAGGACGTCGCCGCCAGCTACAGCCTGAACACCGCATGGTGGAAAGGCTACCACGACGCGGATCTGAACCGGATCGTGGCCTTGGCGCTGGAGCGGAACGTGGATCTTGCCCTGAGCGCCATCAAGGTGAACCGGGCGCTGTATCAGGCACGCCTGCTCTCCGCGGATCTCGTGCCCTCCTTTTCGGCGGACGCTTCCGCCTCCGCATCCCACAACATCGACAACGGCAACGCCGCGCGATCGTACCAGACAGAATTCGGGGTGAGCTACGAGGTCGACCTGTGGCAGAAGCTCCGCAACGCCGCCAACGCGCAGGAATGGGAGTACAAGGCCACGATGGAAGATCGGGAAGCCGCGCGGCTGGCCCTCGTCAACAGCGTGGCGGACACCTATTTCGAGCTGAAATACCTTGACGAATCCATCAAGGTCATGGAAGCCGGCGTCAAGCGCTATCAGGAGCTGCTCCGCCTCATCGAAGCCAAGTACGAATTGGGCAAGGTGGCTTCCGTGGAGCCCCTTCAGGCGCAGCAATCCCTGCTTTCTGCCCGCAACAGCCTGCTTGATCTGCATGATCGGCAGAACGTGGCCCGCCAGACGCTCCGGGATCTGCTCAATATCCGCCCCGGTGAGAACCCGGCCATCGGCAATGCCGACCTGATGTCCTACCCCACGGTCGGGGTCGATCTCGACGTGCCCGTGGCGGCCCTCGCCGCGCGCCCGGACATCCGGGCCTCGGAAGCCCGCCTGCAAAGCGCCTTCAAGACGCTGGAGTCGGATCGCGCAAGCTGGTACCCGGCGATCTCCATCGGCTCGACGCTCGGCACCTCGTCCTCAACCTCAAGCAAGGTCTTTGACCTGCCCCTGCTCGCGGGCACGGTGCGCGTCAGCTTCCCGTTCCTGCAATGGAACACCATCCGCTGGAACATCAAGATTTCCGAAGCGGATTTCGAATCAGCGAAACTGGACTTCACGCAGGCCGTGACGTCGGCGCTCAATGAGGTGGACGCCGCCTATTTCAGTTACGCCAACGCACGGCGCTCGTTGGAAAACACCCTGTCGAAACACCAGAAGGACGTGCGCATCGGGGAATACTACCAGACACGCTACGATCTCGGCGCCGCCGAGCTCAAGGATTATCTGGATGCCCTGAATACGGCGGACAACTCCATGCTTTCGGCGCTGGAAGCGAAATACCGGGTCATCCGGTACGAGAACCAGATCTACAAGGCGATGGGTGGGCGTTACGAACGCATCTTGCCGCCGTCTGACGGAAAGGCTACACAGGGGCACACGTCCACCAATGGAGAAAAGCATGTTCCAAGTCAAAGAAATCAACAAGGCGCCGTTTGAGGACGCCGAACGGGTCTTCGAGACCAGCCACCCCGAACTGCGCTATGCCGTGGCTTCGCAACGGGCCGTGGGCTTTTACGAGTCGCTGAAGGACTATAACGAAAACGCCTCCCTCTGGGTCGCCTGGTTCGAGGGCGGAAAGCCCGCCGATCTCGCGGCATTCATCCAACAGGAGATCGAAAAGGCCGAGGCGTCGGTGGGAGAGTAATCCCCACCCTCTTTGAACAGGCATAAAAATGGGGAAAGGGAAGTTTTTCTGAAAAAAATTCCCCTTCCCCCATTTATAGAGTCGGCTTGCGTCCATCTCTCCCTCTCCAAAAACGTCCGCGCCTGTCGAATCCTCGTTGACGGTTTTCCCCGTAACCAACATGCGCAAACCTAAACACGAACCCGCATATGGGAGCGTCTATGCCTACCCGAAATGAACTGTTCGCGTACGTAAAGGCCACATTCGGCACGGAACCGGACTACCCGTGGCCGCAAGAACCGGAATACGCCGTATTGAGACATGCGGATAACGGGAAATGGTACGGCATCGTGATGAGCGTGCCCCAGTCCAAGCTGGGGCTGCCGGGGAAAGGCAACGCCGAAATCATCAATGTGAAGAGTACCCAAGTGCTGGACATGCTGTTGTACGGCGATCCGGGGATCCTGCCCGCGTACCATATGAACAAGAAGCACTGGATCACAATCCTTCTGGAAAGCGGCTTTGCCGAAAAGGAACTCCGGGCCCTGCTCATGGAAAGCTATCGCCTGACCCAAAGCCGCAGGAAGCGGGTTCCCAGCGGACAGCTTCCCAACCGCACAGCACCGTTGGAAAAATGAGGGGAAAAGGGGAGGAAGAGCCCCTAACGGGCGGAAACGCCTTCATCGCCAAACGCCAATTGCGGGCATTCCGGGCCCGCAGCGGCAGCGTGCTCCCCTTCCAATATTTTTGGCTGTGCCACAGGAAATGGTTGATGCTTTTTTCTTTGAAGTTCCAAAAGAATAACCGGCGAAATGCCCCAGCCATGGATTCCGCCGATGAAAAACTGGAGAAAAAGGCTGTTTTTCACCATTATAGAGATGAAACAAACACAGGCTCTGACAGAGCCATATCAGCCCCTCTCCCGCAAACACTCGCACGGCACGGGAACGGGCTTCCATTTGCCGTCCATCCCCTCAGGCGGAAAGGCTATTTCACTGCCGCTGTAATAAAGCTCGAAGCCATCGTCCACGCCGATCGCCTCAACAATGACATACTGGTCTTCGTCGCTGTCCACAAAGTAGTAATATCCCGGCATCCCCGGAAATTGCCCGGCCCAGCCGTTCGCCTCGGTGAATACGGATTCGTGCGCGCGGGCCACACGGACGGCACGGGCAGCCATCTTGCGGGCAAGCGCCTCCTCATCCATCGGGCCTGCCTGCGCCCGTTCGAGATTAAACAAAAACCCGTTGTCGTTCATGGCATAGGGATTTGCGGATCAGCCGGAAAAAGCCAATGATTTGATGGTGACGGGCACGACGCCGCCTTCGTACAGCGGCTTGCCCATGTCCAGATAGTCCCCGTCGGCCAGCTTCAATTCATCAAGCACCACCAGAGGCCGCCCGTTCAGGCGGGGGCGCAGCTCCATGCCGAGCACCTTGCCCATATCCTCCGCGAGCGCCACCAATGCGGGCTGACCTTCCGGGCGGCGGCTCCAAAAACCAGCGAACGCCTCGACCAACAGACAAACCGTCGCATAGGTCACGGGCATCCCAGCGGGAAGCCCCACGACAAAACGATCCGCATCGTCAAGATCCATACGCCGCATGGCATCCCCGATTGCCGTTTCCACTGCGGCGGGGGTCAACCCGGCGTGCCAGTCCAGCCACGGGGACACCACGGGAAGGTTGCGCATCGGCAACAGGGACTCGTCGGCCCAGACCGTCGCGCCGGAAAGCGAGAGCATCCACGATCCTGCACCGATCACCGTAGCCCTCACCGTCTGGGATGGCGGCAGGAGGGGCAACGCCGTAAAACCGGGGTGGCGCACGATGGCGCGGGCCAGCGACGGCCCCAAATCCCGGAACCGGAACGGATCGGCGTCCGGTTCGGCGCAACAGGCCCCTACCCCACCCGACAGCGTCACCGCATCATAGCGCCACGGCTTCAGAGGCGGCGTCTGGAGCAGCCGATCCGCCAGCGGGGAACGCTCATCAGCCAGAACCTGCCAGATCAACCCGGCCATGCGATCCGCTATAGCGGGAATATCGTCAGGGCCAAGGGTTTCGGGCGCACGGGAACCATACAACCCTTCCAGAACGGGAAGAAGCGGCTTGCGGACGCGGGTGATCCAGCCGTGCCCGTCGGTTTCCGCCAGACGCCCGCCCATGTTGAGGCAAGCCGTATCAACGACCCGGCCGGCACGGAATACCGCATAGTTGGAAGTCCCGCCGCCGATGTCGATGTTCAAGACTGTACCGCGCCGCGCCTCGGAAAGCGCCGCCGCGCCCGCGCCCCGCCCCGCAATGACGGATTCCAGATGCGGGCCCGCCGAGGCCACGACAAAATCTCCGAGGCTGTCCGCCAGACGCATGACCGTACGCCGGGCGTTCACGGTCTTGAGGCTCTCGCCCGTCACAATGACCGCGCCCGTCTCCACCTCTTCCGGGCGCACGCCCGCCTCCGCATACCAGCCCCGGATAAGGGCGTCGAGCGCCGCCTCATCGAGCGTGTCCACGTCCGTGAGCGGCGTGAAGGCCACCGGGCTCTGCCAAACGATCCGGCGATCCGTGATTTCAAAACGGGGAACCTGACAGGCCGCCGCCCGGTTGCGCAGTTCCAGACGGGAAAACACAAGCTGCGACGTGCTCGTCCCAATATCAATGCCGACGCTGAGGATTTGCTTGCCGTCCATTGCCTATCCCCGCGCGGCTCGTATGGCCCTCAAGCCCCCGTCGCCCGCCTTCACCAGCAGCATGAACGCGTAAACCGCGCTGCTCAGCCCGTCCAAAAGCTCCAAAATGTCCGGGCGTTCCAACGTGCCGTCCTGCTTGCGGAAAGCAAACGCAGCCGCCACTTCCGTTTCACGGATGATCGCCCGCAGCCAGTTGAGTAGGGTAAAAACGGAACCTTCCGCCGCATCGGGGCACAAAGGCGCCAGTCCGAGCTCTTCAGGGCGGCAAGCCAACCGCCGCGCAGCTTCCCGTGAAAACGGCCCCATGCTCAATTCGGGTACGGCTTCGTCCAACACTTCGCAGCGCATGGCCCATCCGAGCCACGAGCGCAGATCCGCCAGCAGGCCCTGCAACTCCGGCGCCAGCACGGGCTGCAACTGCGTCTGGACAAGGATGGCGGCGGCAATGGCGGAATCCACCTTGCCCCGGAACCAAATCCGGGGATGATCCTTGGTCACCATTTCCGTGCCGTTCAGATGGGTCTGCGCTTCCGTCTTTTCGACCTTGGCGAAGGGACGCTCCTCGGTCGCCAAGGGATGCACGGCCTTCCCGTCGTCACGGGCGACGCGGCCGTCGCCGGATACGATGAGAATCCGTATCTTCCTGTTGTTCACCAGCTCCTGCGCGGAAGGCGTCAGACGCTCCTCCGGGGAAAGATGCAGCTCCACGCCCTGCCCCAGGCCGCAACGGGCCATCAAATCCTGTTCCGTCAAATACCGCATGTCGTTTCCATGTGTTACAGACGAATCCCGCTCTTTCCCCCAAAGCGGGATACGATCATTGCCTTTTTCCAATCCCCCAGAAACGCCCTGCGCGGCAATCCACTTGCCGCACCCTTCGGATACATTGCCCGCACTTTAGAGCAACTCCACTTTAACATTGTATAATCGTAAAGTGTAAGGCACGCCCGCTCCGGCATTGAACAGCACAAATACAGTGTACTTATGCCTTCACAGCGGCCGCCTGCTTCACGCAGCCGGAAGAGCCTTTTCAACGCGAAAAAGCTCTAAAACCGCCTGCAAGCTCATCCAGCCAGGCCATTTTTTCTCAATAATACGAATGTACTACAAAACCACCTTCCCCACGGACACCAGCCACGCCTACGGCTCAAGGAAACGGCGGAACTCCCGCCGCGCAGCCTCCCCACCAGCCGAAAGTTTTGGGAGGGAAGGGGTGGGGTTTGGGGAGGGGAAGGAAACCCTTTTCCAAAGGCTCTGTTAGAGTTTGTGGTTGTTTCATCTCCACAGTGCGGTGAAAATACAGCCTTTTTCTCCGGTTTTCCCCTTGGCGGGATCCACGGCTAAGGCATTTTGTCAGTTATCCCTTTGGAGCTTCAAGGAAAAAAGCATCAACCATTTTCTATGACACAGCCTTCCCCAAAGGGTTCCCTTCCCCTCCCCAATCTCAAAAATCAAATTCTTTCCAATGGACTGGCGGCAACGCCGAGCACGGCTTCGGTGAACGCCTGACACGCCGCCTGACACGCCGCCTGATCCCCGGCAAGCCAGCCGCCGGAAAAGTTGGTCTCAGACGGCGGCGGGAAATGCTTCACCAGACGGACATCCGCAGCCTTCAGAGCCGCATCCAAACCAAAGGTAGCCTCCAGCGGGGGCGCAATGAGCCATGCCAGCGCCGTGCCGACCGGAATCCCGGCCTGCCCCGCAACATACGTGCCGCAAGAGGAAACCAGATGCGATAAAAAGATCAGTTTCCCTTCCGGATCCGCCGTCAGGAACGAAACGCGGTTCTGGGCGTAATCCACGGCGATGCGCAGCCCCTCTTCGGCATCACCGGGCGTCTCCGCGGCAAGGATCCCTATGAATTCGCCGGAATAAGGCCCGGAGGCATGGGCCGCCCCGCCATAAAAGGAACTGGCGTAGACGACATCCACGGCGGCCTTTTTGGTCGCTTCGTCGATGGCTATGTAACTTACATCATCGCTGTCGGCGGTGAACAGGGCGAGCGCACGGTGGCGCGGCTCAAGCTTGAGGGCCGCAGCCAACCCCGGATCGACCGAAGGGATGATCCGGCTGGCAAGCACTCGGACTGGAACGGGTTGCAACACTTTCATCGGCGTTCTCTTCTCACGTCTTGTGTATCAAAAAGGCTGTGTTATAGAAAATGGTTGATGCTTTTTTCCTTGAAGCTCCAAAGGGATAACCGGCAAAGTGCCTTATCCGTAGCTCCCGCCAAGAGGAAAACTGGAGAAAAAGGCTGTATTTTCAATGTACTGTGGAGATGAAACAACCATAAATACAACAGAGCCATCAAAAAACCTATTTTATCAGCATATCACCGGTTCTTGCGGAATCCGCCGAGGCACGAATCCTCGCCGCAGCTTTCCCATGCAGGCTTCCGGCGTGACATTTAACCGGAAAAACCGAGGTTAAGAGCCCTGTTCAGCGCTATGCCGCTGGCCTTGTGCCGCATCATCTGGCGTACAAGGTCAACGATAACCGCGGCGGCCTCCACAGGCGGCGTGCCTTCGCGGTGGATGTTGGAAATAACCGAGCGATCCGACTCCAGCGTCGCCGCCGTGGGGCGGTACACGGCGTAACAGCTCATGCTTTCCGATTGCCCCAAACCGGGCCGCTCGCCCACGAGCATCAGCACCACGTCGCATCCCACCGCCTCACCAAGCCGATCCTCGGCCTTGACCCGCCCGTAACGCAGGAACAGCGGATCGCCCACCGTGAACCCGGCCTGCCTCAGGCCATTGGTCAGCGGGGGCACGATTTCATCCGCATTGGCAAGCACGGCGTCCGTGCTCAGGCCGTCGGACAGCACGATCAGCACCTGCGGAGCGGGCCGGTAATGCTCCCGCACCGTTTGCAGGGACGCCTCCGAGAGTACGCGCCCCAAATCCGGGCGCGTCAGATAGGTATCCTTGTCTTCCACCAACGTCTGAACCGCCAACATCCCGCGCCGGTGCAGCCATTCCTCCGGGACTTCACGGAAAACCGTTCCCTTGGACCGGGCATGATCCGCAAGGAAACGCAGGTAGGCCGTGGTCGAAGGCCGCGTTCCATACGCGCCGCCCCCAATCCGGGCCCCGGTACTTTGCATGAACTCCTGCAACACTTCGGGATTGTGCGGCTCTTTCACCCCGCAAGGCTTGCGGAAGGCGGGGCCGCCCAGATCCTCCAGCGATGCGTCCGTGTCGGCATCACCGGTTGCCGCCAAAAGTTCCGGCGCTGCCCCCGAACCGCCCGCGGAGCCATCCCCCGCCGGGGTTGCGGGAGCCATTCCGTCATCAGCAGCGGAAGGCGCAGGGGATGCCTGTTTCGTTTTCAGGGCATCCAGCACGGACGCCACCAGCGCGCGAATTTCCTGTTCCTGCATGGCGTTCCCCTAAAAGAAAATGGAGGCATCCCCGGCGCGGGAGGTGAGACAGCCGTTTTCCATGATCCCGTGCCGCTCCAGCCACTGTTCGAACTCCGGCGCGGGCCGCAGGTTGAGCAACTGGCGCACGGTGGCGATGTCATGGAAGGAGTTGGTCTGGTAATTCAACATGATGTCGTCGCCCATCGGCAGGGAGATGATGAAGTTCACGCCCGCGGCCGCCAGCAGGATCATGAGGTTCTCGTTGGAGTTCTGGTCGGTGTCGGCATGGTTCGTATAGCAGCAGTCGCAGCCCATCGGCAGGCCGTGCAGCTTGCCCATGAAATGGTCTTCAAGCCCGGCCCGGATGATCTGCTGATGGTTATACAGATATTCCGGGCCGATGAAACCGACCACCGTATTGACCATGAACGGCCGGTAGCGGCGGGCCAGCCCGTAACAGCGGGCCTCCATCGTCACCTGATCACAGCCGTAGTGCGCGTCCGCCGACAGCGCGGAGCCCTGCCCCGTCTCGAAATACATGACGTTGGGGCCGGTGGCCTGACAGTAATGCTGCGCGAGATCATACGCCTCATCAAGCAGGCCGGTGGTCACGCCGAATTCGCGCAGCCCCTTTTCGCTGCCCGCGATGCTCTGGAAGATCATGCCCGCGTTGGCACCCTGCCGGATGGCTTCCATCTGCGTGGTGACGTGGGCCAGCACGCAGTTCTGGGTGGGGATCCGGTGGCGTTCGATGATCTCCCACAGGGCATTGAGCATGGCCTTGGTGTTCTCCACCGTATCCGTCACCGGATTGATGCCGATGACCGCATCCCCCGCGCCGTAAGACAGCCCCTCATACACCTGCGCCACGATGGACGGGATCTCATCCCGCGTGTCGTTGGGCTGAAGCCGTGAGGAGAAATGCCCCGGCAGCCCTACGGTATTGTTGGAACGCACGACCACGGGCATTTTCTTCGCCGCGAAAATGAGATCGGCGTTGGACATGATCTTGGATACGGCGGCGGCCATTTCCGAGGTGAGCCCCTTGCGGACGCGCTCAATGTCGGCGGAAGAGGTACGCCCGTCCAGCAGAAATTCCCGGAATTCCCCGACCGACCAGTTTTTGATGCTCTCGTAGACCGGCGTGTGCACGGCATCCTGAATGATGCGCGTCACGGCGTCGTCTTCATAAGGGACTACGGGATGTTCACGCAGGTCGCCAAGCGTCAGCTCGCTGAGCACCTGCTTGGCGGCGACGCGTTCCCGCATGAAGGAGGCGGCGACGCCCGCCAGCACATCGCCGGAGCGCAGCTCCCCCGCCTTGTTCAGCACGTCCCGAACCGAATCGAAGCGGTAGGTTTCGCCAAAAAGAGTCGTTTTCAGTTTCACGGTGCCCCTCAGACAGACAATCTCTCATACGAAAAAAGAAGCCTAGCCGCAGGAGGAATCGGCGTCAAGGCTACGGCATGTCAAACATTCCGCCTGACCGGATTCCATACCGTTTTTTCCTTTTCAGGACACGAAACCGTCACAAATTCGGGGTAGAAGATGCTTCATGGGCTTAAGCCCGCATGTTTCGCGCTGCGGCAAAAGGACGCCCCAGCCGTATCCGCGCAAGGATGCCGCATCCCATTTTCCCGGATCGGAAACGCCCTTTCCGGGAAAAAGAAAGTATGCCCGTGAGGGATTGACAACTCGCCGGGTTCGCAGTAGTTTTCAGCCACGTATTCTTTTTCACATTAAACAATGCCTTTTTGAAGGATCAAACCATGTCCAACGCTTCTTCCCTTTCCTTTACCGCTTATCGCTGGTGGTGGCGCGTCATCGACGTGAGGGGGGGAGTGCGGCCTGTGTAAGGCCCGATCCGGCATTGCTGTATCCGTTCATACAGGCGCCATCCTCCCAAGGATGGCGCCTTTTTTTGTACCCCAACCCCAAAAGGATCACCGACATGACAGCTTCCAAAACGCCCGCCGCCCCCGACGTCACCCTGCGCCAGAGCGCGCGGTGGCTCCCGGCGGATATGGACACCCCCATCAGCCTCTTCCTCGGTATGTGCCACGAACATCACGGCATTCTGCTGGAAAGCGCGGAGGTCGACGGGCGGTGGGGACGCTACAGCATTCTGGCCTGCGACTTCCTGCTTCAGGCCGCCTGCCGGGACGGGCTGCTGGCACTCGACACCAGCGACGACCGCCTGCGCCCCTTTGCTGCGCTCAACGGGATGCCCTTCACGGAAGGCCTGCGCGCGCTCATGCGCGGCCTGCACCTCGAAAGGCCCGAAGGCATCACGCTGCCGCCCATCACCCGCGCCCTGTACGGCTATTTCGGCTACGGCATGGCGAGCTTCTTCAACAAGAAGCTGGAAAACTGCCTGCCCCAAAAGGACGCCGACGCCAGCCTTGTCCTGCCGGGAACCGTGCTCGTGTTCGACCACCTGTACAACCGGCTGTGCCAGCTCAGCCTTGGCGAACACAGGGACGTGAACGGCGCACGGACGCGGGAATGCGGCGCGGCCCTGCCCTTCATCGGCGAAGATGCCGTGACCGCCACGCCGGGACGGGAAGGCTACATGGATGCCGTGAACAAAATCAAACAGATGCTTCGTCAGGGCGAGGCCATTCAGGTCGTTCCCTCCTGCCGGTTCAGCACGCCGTTCGAGGGGGACGCCTTCACCCTGTACCGCCGGATGCGCCGCTGCAACGCCTCGCCTTATATGTTTTTCATGGATCTGCCGGGCATCACCCTGTTCGGTTCTTCCCCCGAAGTCATGATCCGGTGCGACGAAGGCAAGCTCCAGCTCTCCCCCATCGCCGGAACCCGCAAACGCGGGGCCGACGATCTCGAAGACGCCCGCCTCGCCGCCGAGCTGCAGGAAGATCCCAAGGAACGCGCCGAGCACGTCATGCTGGTGGATCTGGGCCGCAACGACCTCGGGCGCATCGCCCGCCCCGGCACGGTCAGCGTGGAGCGGCTCATGGAAGTGGAACGCTTCTCCCACGTCATGCACCTGACCTCGCGGATCACGGCCCGGCTCCAGCCGGATCTCGACGCGCTGGACGTGCTGGCGGCGACCTTCCCGGCGGGCACGGTCAGCGGCGCACCCAAAGTCCGGGCCATGGAAATCATCGCGGAAACGGAACAGCTTCCGCGCGGCCCCTACGCGGGCTGCATCGGCTGGCTTGGGCTCGACGACGACAACGTCAGCCTCGATACCGGCATCACCATCCGCAGCATGTGGGTAAAGGACGGCAAACTCCATTGGCAGGCGGGCGGCGGCATCGTCTTCGACTCCGACCCCGCCGCCGAATGGAATGAAGTCTGCAACAAGTCAGCCATCATGCGTACCGTGCTCAACACCACCGGAGAAGACCATGTTCCTGCTCATCGATAACTACGACTCGTTCACCTACAACCTCGTGCAGGCTTTCTACGCGCTTGGGCAAGATCCCGTGGTCGTCAAGAACGACGATCCCCGGCTGCTCGAACTGGCGCAGGACCCTTCCCTGAACATGGTGTGCCTCTCCCCCGGCCCCGGCCATCCCAAGGACGCCGGATACTGCATGGAAGTCCTCCGCATCCTCGATCCCAAAATCCCGGTGCTCGGCGTCTGCCTCGGCCATCAGGCCCTCGGCCTTGCCGCCGGAGCCGAAGTCGTGGTCGGGCCCTGCATCATGCACGGCAAGGCGTCCGAAATCGTGCATGACGGCTCAGGGCTTTTCTCCGGCATCCCGAACCCCATGCGCGTGGGGCGCTACCATTCGCTGGTCGTCCGTTCCGACGTGGACGAGGCGCACGCCAAATTCACGGTCACGGCGCACGGCCCCGAAGGTGAAATCATGGCCCTGCGCTATAAGGATCGCCCGTGGGTGGGCGTCCAGTTCCACCCGGAATCGATCCTGACACCGGACGGGCTGCGCCTGCTCGGCAATTTCCCCAAGGCGATCCTGCCCGCGGGCAATGACGCCAACGCCATCAACGCCATTCTGGATACCCTCGCCAACGGGCAGGATCTGACCGCCGACATGGCTTCCGCCGGATTCTCGGCGCTCATGGACGGCACCATGACCCCCTCCCAGGCGGGCAGCTTCCTCATGGGCCTGCGCATGAAGGGCGAAAGCCCGCTCGAAATGGCCCACGCCACCCGCGCAGCGCTGGCCCGGGCCGTGCGCGTGGACGGCATCGAAGGCTCCTATATTGAAGTCGTGGGCACCGGAGGCGACGGGCGCTCGTCCTTCAACTGCTCCACCGGCACGGCGCTCACGCTGGCGGGCATGGGCTATCAGGTGGTCAAGCACGGCAACCGCGCCGTATCCTCCAAATGCGGCAGCGCCGACGCGCTGGAAGGGCTCGGCGTCAATCTGGACGTCAACCCGGCCGAAGTGGGCAAAATCCTGCATGACCGGAACTTCGTGTTCCTGTTCGCGCAGAGGTTCCATCCCTGCTTCCGCAACATCGCGCCCATCCGCAACGAGCTCGGCATCCGCACCCTGTTCAACCTGCTCGGCCCCCTGATCAACCCGTCCCGCCCCACGCACATCCTGCTGGGCGTGGCCCGGCCCAACCTCGTGAAGCTCATGGCCGAAACGCTGGCCCAGTCTTCCGTACACCGGGCCGCCGTGGTTTGCGGGGCGGGCGGCTATGACGAAATAACCCCCATCGGCCCGAACGAAATGATCATCCTCGACAACGGCGAGCTTGAGCCGCTCACCCTCGATCCGGCGGACTACGGCATCCCCGCGTGCACGCCCAAAGACCTCGCCGTGTCCAGCCGTGACGAAGCCGTCGCCGTCCTCCGCGAACTCCTCGCCGGGCGCGGCCCCGAAGCCATGCGCAACATGCTCGCCCTCAACGTCGGCATGAGCATCTATCTGCTGGAAGGCAAACTCCCGCTGGCGACCTGCATAGTGAAAGCCCGCGAAGCCCTCGCTTCCGGCGTGGGCGGGAGGGTGCTCCATGCTGCTTGAGAAATTCAAAACGGCGAAGCAGCCTGAAATACAGGCGCTCCGCCAGCTCGAATACATCAATATGCTGCCGCTTCCGCTTCGGATCGAGCGTCCGTCCTTTCTGGACGCCCTGCGCGCGCCAAACGGAAACCGGCCCCACGTCATCGCGGAGTTCAAGCGGGCGTCCCCTTCGCGGGGGGACATCCTGATGGATTTCCCGCCGGAAGAGGCGGCCAAACAGTACGCCGAAGCCGGGGCTTCCTGCCTCTCCGTGCTGACCGAGGAAACCTATTTCAAGGGCACAATCGGGTATCTCAAGCGCATGTCCGCGCCCGGACTGCCCCTGCTGCGGAAGGACTTCATCTTTGATCCATTGCAGGTGGCGGCTACGGCGGCGACCCCGGCCTCGGCCCTGCTGCTCATCGTCCGCCTGACGCCCGACGCGGCCCTGCTGCGCTCCCTGCGCGAGCAGGCGGAAGCGCACGGCATCGACGCCATGGTTGAGATCTTCGATGAGGCCGATCTCGCCCTTGCCCGCGAGTCCGGGGCACGGATCATTCAGGTGAACGCCCGGGATCTGGATACGCTGCAAGTGGATCGTTCCGCCTGCCTCCGTCTTGCGGAACGGTTCCATCAGGCCGGGGACAACGAAGCATGGATTGCGGCGAGCGGCATCTCCGTTTCGGATCATCTCCGTCAGGCCGCCGGCGTCGGCTATCAGGCCGTGCTTGTCGGGACCAGCCTCATGGACGGCGGCGCGCCCGGCGCGGCGTTGAAGGGGCTGTTGGAGAGATAAGGCTGGGGGAAGGGAGGAGAAACTTTTCTGGAGAAAAGCTTTCTCCTCCCTTCCCCCAGACCCCCATCCCTCCTCTTCCAAAGACTTTTGCGCTTATCGAATCCCTGTTTGAGGGAGTGCGGATTATCTGGGCTTTCAAGAGGGGGTGGCGGGCAGGAGCGGGGGGATTGGGTCCTTCCGTCCCGTTTTCACCAATATTTTCCAGTGGAGCCACAGTGAACGACTTGATCATCAAAATCTGCGGGATGCGCGAACAGGCGGATCTGGACTGCGCCGCCGCGCTCGGAGTGAACCTCTGCGGGTTCATCTTCGCCCCGCAAAGCCCCCGCGCAGTGACGCCGGAACAGGCCGCCGCGCTGGACAGCGGGAATATGCTCCGTGTGGGCGTGTTCGTGACCGACGACATGCGTTTCATCGAGGAAACCGCCCGCGCCGCCCGTCTGGATCGCATCCAACTGCATGGGGATCAGTCGATGGCCTGCGCGAATCGCCTGAGCCGCACGTTTGGGGCCGAACGTCTCATCAGGGTACTGTGGCCAGAGCGTTATCCCGATCTGGCGGCACTGGAGAAAACCATGAACCGGCACGCGGCAACAGCCGGAATGTTCCTGCTTGACGCGGGGATGTCCGGGGGCGGCAGCGGGAAACGGATCGGCCCCGGACGGCTGCGCGGCCTGAACGCACCCCTCCCTTGGCTGCTGGCCGGAGGGCTCACGCCTGAAAACGTCAATGAAACCGTCGCGGCCTGTGCCCCTGACGGGGTGGATTTCAATTCCGGTCTCGAATCCGAACCCGGACGCAAGGACCCTTCACGTATGCGGGCCGCACTAGCGGCTCTGAGAGGATAGTCATGAAAAAAGGTTATTTTGGAGAATTCGGCGGGTGTTTCGTTCCCGAACTGCTCATGCCTCCGCTTCAGGAACTGGAACAGGCCATGCGGGACATCATGCCTTCCCCCACCTTCAAGGAGGAGCTGGATGACCTGCTCCGCAACTTCGCGGGACGGGAAACGCCCCTGACCTACTGCCCCACCCTGTCCAAACGGCTCGGCTTCTCCTTGTGGCTGAAACGCGAAGATCTGCTGCACACCGGCGCGCACAAGGTCAACAACACGCTCGGTCAGGCGCTGCTCGCCAAGCACATGGGCAAAACGGCGCTGGTCGCGGAAACCGGCGCGGGCCAGCACGGCGTGGCGACGGCCGCTGCCGCCGCCCGTCTGGGGCTTGAGTGCATCGTTTTCATGGGTGCCGAGGATGTGGAGCGCCAGTCCTCCAACGTGCGGCGCATGAAGCTGCTCGGCGCTGAAGTCCGGCCCGTCCGGAGCGGCACCCGGACGCTCAAGGACGCCATCAACGAGGCGCTACGTTACTGGATCGCCGCGCAGGAAACCACGCACTACTGTTTCGGTACGGCGGCGGGCCCGCACCCCTTCCCCACGCTGGTTCGGGATCTTCAAAGCGTCATCGGGCGCGAAACCCGTGCCCAGATGCTGGAGAAAACCGGGCGGCTTCCCGATGCGGTCGTTGCGGCCGTGGGCGGCGGCTCCAATGCCATCGGCATGTTCCATCCGTTCGTGGGTGACGCATCCGTACGCATCATCGGCGTTGAGGCGGCCGGCACCGGAGAGCCGGGATGCTACAATTCCGCGCCGATCAACCTCGGCACGCCCGGCGTCCTGCACGGGCAGATGACCATGCTCCTCCAGACCAAGGACGGGCAGATCGAGCCTTCGCATTCCGTTTCCGCCGGGCTCGACTATCCCGGCGTCGGCCCGGAGCACGCCTATTTGAACGCCATCGGGCGCGTCCACTACGGGCTCGCCAACGACGCCGAGGCGCTTGACGCCTTCCAGACCCTCTGCCGCACCGAAGGCATCCTTCCCGCGCTGGAATCCTCGCACGCGCTGGCATGGGTACTCCAGCACCACGAAGAACTCCCCGCAAGGGGGCATGTCGTCGTCAACCTCTCCGGGCGCGGCGACAAGGACATGGACATCGTAGAACAGCATCTGAACTTTGAATAAAGGAAAAGCGTTAGATTATGTCGTCAATCATATATAATCTATTGAAATTATTGAATTATTTATCAAGTTGCAAAATATTGTTTTCAATAATTTCAAACAGTTATATGTCAAACGACGACACGGCCCAGAAAAGAACGTAGAAAGTGTTCCAAAGACTTTTGCGTTCCCATTCAATTCTTGTTCACGGCTGTGCCATAGGAAATGGTTGATGCTTTCTTGATGTTCCAAAGGAATAACCGATAAAATGCCCCAACTGTGGAGTCCGCCAATGGAACGGCTTGAGAAAAAGGCTGCATTTTCACCATACCGTGGAGATAAAACAACCGTATCCTATGCAGGAACCTGTTCACTGCCCTTCTTAACATGCTACAACAAGTTAAAAACAGATAACTAAGAAATAAGCTGTGTCATGCATCTTCACAGCACGGTGAAAATACAGCCTTTTCTCCAGTTTTCCCCTTGGCGGGCTTCATGGCTGAGGCATTTTATCGGTTATTCCCTTGGGACTTCAAGGAAAAAGGCATCAACCATTTTCTATGGCACAGCCAAAAATAAAACATCCAAAATACCTACCCTCCCCCCAAACCAAGGGGGCCCGGGGGGAATTATTCCCCCCGGACAGGGGGTCAAGGGGGGCGGTAGCCACCCTTGCCGCCGGAGGCATAACGAGGAGCACCATCATGAGTTTTCTTGAACAGAAAATACGGGATGCGCACACAGCCGGACGCACGGCGCTCATTCCCTTCGTCACCGCAGGCTTCCCCACGCTCGACACGTTCTGGGGCATCATTGAAGAACTGGACGCCAACGGCGCGGACGTGATCGAAATCGGCGTGCCGTTCTCCGATCCCGTGGCCGACGGCCCGGTCGTTGAGGACGCTTCCCGCCGCGCGCTGGAACAGGGCGTCAGCCTGAACTGGATCATGGACGGCCTCAGGCAGCGCGCCGGAAACTTCAAGGCGGGCATCGTGCTCATGGGCTACCTCAATCCGTTCCTCCAGTACGGGCTGGAACGCTTCGCCGCCGATGCCGCACAAGCGGGCGTCTCCGGCTGCATCGTGCCGGATCTGCCGCTTGACGAAAGCGCCCCCATCCGGGCCACGCTGAAAGCGCACGGCATCGCTCTGATCGCGCTGGTCGGCCAGAACACGCCGGAAGAAAGGATGCGCGAATACGCCGCCGTTTCAGAGGGCTATGTGTACGTCGTCTCCGTCCTCGGCACTACCGGGGCGCGCGCGGGGCTGCCTCCGCAAGTGGAAGAGACGCTGCGCCGGGCGCGGAAAGCCTTCAACCTGCCGCTGGCCCTGGGCTTCGGCTTGCAGCACCCCGATCAGCTTGCCGCCATCCCCGCGGACATCCGGCCCGACGCCGCCGTGTTCGGCAGCGCCCTGTTGAAGCATCTCGACAAGGGCAACGCCGCCAAAGCCTTCCTTGAGGTATGGGCCCGCTAGCCGCAAACAAAAAGGCCGCCGCCGAATCCCTGCCGGATGGACTTCCACCGGCAGGGATTTTTGCTGCCGCACTTTTCCCTATCCGCCCCTAATCAGGCGCAAGCCCCGCCCTCTTCACGGAGGGCATTCACCTTTTCGATGATTTTCTAAAAAATCATTTTTAATTTCATATACTTGAATACAATTTCATTGGAAGCGCGGATGTCTCCCACGGCGGGCCGTTGACGCTTGTTCTTTTTTTGACTAGAAGGGACGTTTCACCTTTTGCATTATTTCTCTTGTTATTTCCCTTTATTGCCTTCAGGATTGCCCATGCTCGGAACACTTTTTTTCGACAAGCAGGATCGTGAACTCCTGCGTATGATCAACGAAACGATCGATCACGGCCCCTCGCAGGATCTTGAACACAAGGTCTTTGACGCCAATCTCCATCCGCATGGCATCCTGGAACTGACGACGACCCACGAGTACAGGATGGCCCACGCGGTCATCAACCTGCTCGGCAACCTTGAGGCCGGCGGCGCTCCGGATCGGCTCATGGCCCTGCGCATCCTCCGCGACGAAGTGCTGCACAGCGCCCGTACGCCCTTCCGGTACAATACGGGCCGCGTCCTCATCCAGATCATGAAGGAGATCGTCCGGTCTCGGCAAGATGAACTGACGCAGCTTGAGCTCGTGCACGATTTCAGGAAAGTCACGTCCGGGAACCCCCGCCTCGTACGCCAATTCCTGAATACATACCATTTGTTGGAAATGCCTGAGGAATGGAACCAGCTTACCTTGGATCACCATGTCCACGATGCCAATACCAAGGGCCGCAAGAATGCGACGCACCTGATCATGGACGCATGGATCAAGGGCATCCGCTACCTCACCGTCGTCTATTACAACTACGTGGAGCCCGCCGCCGCGCGCGAGCTGCTGCAAGCCGCCGAGATCATGGGCGTCGACGTCCGCATCGGCCTCGAATTCCGCACGCCCTTCCGGGATCGCTTCGTCTCCTTCGTCTGGGCCCCGCGCGGGTTCTCCGATCCTGAAGCGTTTTTGTCCTTCCTCGCCGAGCGGCCTATGGTCGCCCTCATGAACGAAGGGCGCAAGGCATCCCTCTGGATGCAGCGCCACGTCATGGATACGCTCCACCTGTGGAACGCCAAGCACGCCCCGGCGCTGGCCGCTGAGCTCGAAATCCCCGTCCCGCTTCTTGAGCCGGAGGCGTTCCTCGCCTATGTGGGGACGGGGCAAACCTCATTCCTCCACCTTGCCGAATACGTGCACAAGACGCTCCTCAAGCACCTTGCCCAGCGGGTCAAGGCATTGCGGGAGGAGGCACTCACCGCCACCAGCGAACGCCAGAGCCAGATCGCGCAGCTTATCCGGCGCATGGACATGCTGACGATCGAAGTGATCATGGAAACGTGGCTCAAGCCCGAACGCAATCCGGAGCTCCCTTCCCCCGACGTGCCGGACAACGCGCCGGACACGCCGGAACTGCTCAGGATGCCTCCCCATGTGCTGCTTGACTGGCTTTCTTGCCTGCGCAGCGGCTACCGCATCACGCTCCAGCTTGCGGAACTTGCCGCCGAGGACGTGCTCGAACTGCTCTGGGACTGCCAAGGCATGATCACCCATCTGGAACTGTTCAACCTCAAGGAATGGCAGGAGGGGCATCTCCGGCACCTCACGGCGATCAACGATCTCCAGATCGCCATCAACAAGGGGAGCGTCCTGCACCTCAAGCAGATACTGCGGGGCATGATCCGTACGCTGGAAGCCTCGTCTTCCGAAAAGGACAAGGAGCGCTGCGCCAAGTTCCGCATCATCCTGCGCAACATCCCCTCGCTGCAGGCCCCGTACAAGGTCGCGCCCCTGCGCGCCCGCATCGGGACGGACTCCACAAGCCACTCTGGCGTGCGGCACGGCATGGGCCTTGCCATGCCCGAAACCCTCCCCTACGGCGCACGCAGGCAGATCGCCAAGGGCAAGCAGTTCCGGCCCATTTACCTTCCCGTGTCGCTGTCGCTGGAGTTCCGGGAAACCTATGTCGAACAGGAACGCCATTCGGCCTTCATGCACTGGATCGGGCCGCGCTTGCGCCGCATTTGGGGGTTCAGCCATTTCGGTCTCCGCCGCACCAAGGAGTGGCGCGCCTCTTCCGGCGTTACCCAGATCGGCGAAGAAGGCAACGTCATCACGATGGGCGGCATCGGCGGCGAGCTGGACAACGGCCTGCGTGCCGAACAAACCGAAAAGGCCCGTCCGCGATGGCTCGGCTTTTCGCGCCTCAGCACGCCCATTTCCAATACGCTCAAGGTGCTCGCGGGATTCATCCCGGCGCTGGTGACCTTCCTGTACACACAGGAGTGGTGGGTGCTGGCGTGGTTCGGCGCGCCCCTGTGGTTCCTCATCACGGGCCTGCGCAACATCCCGCAGGCCATCCTCGGCGGAGGCGGCATGTGGAGCCGCTCCCTCCTGCGCTGGAACGATTATGTAAGCTGGACCCGCGTTTGCGACTCGCTGCTGTACACGGGGCTGTCCGTTCCCCTGCTGGAATATTTTATCCGCGTGCTGCTCTTGGAAGACGGGCTTGGGCTGACGGTCAAGGATCACCAGTTCCTTGTCTTCTCCATCATCGCCGGGGCGAACAGCATCTATATTTCGCTGCACAACATCTATCGGGGCTTCCCCAAGGAAGCCATCATCGGGAACCTCTTCCGAAGTTTGCTCGCCATCCCGGTTTCAGTGTTCTACAACGACGTGCTGGCCTTGTTCCTGCCGTTCTTCACAACGGCCGATCCCCTGCTGTTCCTTGAGCCCGGCGCAGCCATCATTTCCAAAACCGCGTCGGATACGGTGGCGGCCATCATCGAGGGCCTTGCCGACTGGCGCAACAACCGGCGGCTTCGGTACTGGGACTACGAAACCAAACTGCAGCGCCTGTTCGATTGTTATGCCAAACTGGAACTGGCCTTCCCGGATCAGGACATCCTTTCGCTGTTGTCCCGCCCCAAGGAATTTACCCGGCTCACCTCCACGGAAGCCCGATCCCTGCAAGTGGAAAGCATCATCAATGCGCTGGATCTCATGTATTTCTGGCTGTACCAGCCCTGTGCGCAGCAAACCCTGATTTCCATCCTCCGCTCCATGACTCGCGAGGAACGGGTCATCGTGGCCCGGTCACAAGGGATCTTGTCCCGCGTCCGCGAAGTCAGCCAGCTTTTCGTGGACGGTTTGCTTGGGCGCAATTTCGCCCGTGCCCTGTCCTTCTATCTGGACAGCTACGAAACCTATATCCTCACGCTCAACAAACGCTGTGCCGGGTTCTCCAATGGACATCGCCCCTTGCTCAGGCGCAGGCGGCGTGTGTAGCCCCTAAATTCAGGCAGGAAAACATATGTCGGCTCTCCCTGGCGCAGGCGGTGTGTGCAGCCCCTAAAAAATGGAGGCACCGGGGGAAGGGGCCTTTCTGAAAGGCCCCGCCATAGGATATTGCCGTTTTAACGCCTTAATATGTTGAAAAAAATGGCCTTTTCCCTAGTTTTCCCGTTGGCTGGCTCTATGGCTGAGGCTTTGCATTGGGTATCCCTTTGGTATTTCAGGAAAAAAAACATCAGCCATTTCCAATGGCACAGCCTTCTGAAAAGCCCCGCTACAGGAAACGGTTGATGTCGTATTTCTTGGGTTCCGCCACAGCAAAAGGTTGGCAGCTTCTTTTATGCCATTCAAAATAGATACTGAGGAAAATCTTTCTCGCCGCAGGGAGCATCGGCAAATGCCTTTGAAGGCCCCAAGCTATGTCGTTATTTTGTATATAACTATTTAAAATTATTAAAGACAATATTTTGTAGGTTGAAAAAAATAATTAAATAATTTCAATAGATTATATCTAACAAACGACACAACCTAATAAAATGGCTGTGTTATAGAAAATGGTTGATACTTTTTTCCTTGAAACTCCAAAGGGATAAACGGAAAAATGCCTTAACCGTGGATCCCGCCAAGGGGAACACTAGAAAAAAGTTATATTTTTTACCGCACTGTGGAGATGAAACAACCGCATACTATAACAGAGCCAATAAAATCAATTACTGCAACATTGCACCACTCAAATGCTATGACGGAGCCGTTCCTCAAGGCTATGCCATAGGAACTGGTTGATATTTTATTTCTTGGAGCTTCAAGGGGATAACCAATAACATATCTCAGTCATGGAGTCCGCCAGCGGGAAAACTGGAGAAAAAAGTTAGGCTGTGTCCCAGAAAATGGTTGATGCTTTTTTTCTTGAAATTCCAAAGGAATAACCAGAAAAACACCTCAGCCAAGGGGAAAACTGGAGAAAAAGGCTGTCTTTTCAGCGTGCTGTGGAGATGAAACCACCACACACCATGATAGAGCCAAAAGTTATAGCTTCACCATGCCGTTGAGTTAAAACAAGCGCATCCTGTGGCAGAACTTTCTGAAAAAATATCCTTTTCCCCGAAGCTGCCAGAGCCGTGCGAGCCCCCCTTCACTGCCAAAGCCCTTTGGATTTGCGGCTTGCTGAACCGTTATGGGGCAATGCACCGAACAGGATCCGTTCCAAAACCGAAAGACGTTGGGCGGTATCGCCAATTAGATATAACCTAATGAAATTGCTAGGCTATTTTTTCAAGCTATAAAAATATTTTAAACAATTTAAAATGGTTATGCGTTAAACAACGACACAACCTAAAACCCGGATGAAAAAGTTTCTTGGATAGGCCCGCCAGCCGGGTTTGTACGAGCTCCGCATCCCTCTGCCCCTACCGACGGGAAAGGCATCCACCTCCAGAGGGCGTTTCGTATGGGGATTGCCGGGCATGGGAGGCGCGCCTGTCGCCTGTCCCACCGAACCCAACACACCGGAGACATCCCTGGATGGACGCAAAGAAGCCCGTCCAGAACCGCCCGCAATCCAACGCGCCGGGGAGATAACCGGTGGGGAACCGTGCCTGCCCCATTCCCTACTGTTGAAAAGCAAAAAGAAGTTCTGTAACAGCTACGGCAAACGGGACATGCGGCATTGCCCGCCTTGGGCCCCGCTGTTTGTGCGGGGAAAAGCCGATGGGCGGGCCTTCCCCTCCAGCATCCGTTTTCCGTGATCTTTCTTTGACTAAAAGGACGCACAGTGGCCGTAAAAACCACCCGCACAGCGGCGGAAGAACAGCTCCCTACCAAGGAAGAGGCGGAAGCCGCCTTTGCCCTCGCCCTTGACGCGCGTCAGGAGCGTGTGCGCGCCGCGCTCAACAAGCTGGCAAGCGATCCGCCGCAGGTTCTGATCCTCGAAGGCGGCAGTGTGGCCGAGCGCTTCAGTGTGGCCTTGTGGCACGCCGCCCGCCTCAACTGCCCGGAAGGGCAGCCGCCCTGCCTGCATTGCCCGGCCTGCCTCCAGATCGGTGCGAATGTATTTCATGATCTGTACGTGTTGGACGGGCGCGAAGGTTCCATCAAGATTGAAACAGTCCGCGAACTGAGGACCATCCTCGGAGAAGCGCCGCGCGGCGACGGCAAGCGCGTCGTTATCCTCGCCGAAGCCCAGTCCCTCGGCGTGGAAGCCGCCAACGCGCTTCTGAAGTCGTTGGAAGAGCCCCGGCCCGGCGTTTGTTTCCTGCTCCTCGCCCCGCAGCGGGAACGCCTCCTCCCCACGCTTGTCTCCCGCGGCTGGGTCGTCACGCTGGCATGGCCCAAGGCAGGCACGCCCTCAACGCCGGAACTGCTCCAGTGGGAAGGGGCGCTGGCGGAATTCATGGCCTCCGGGCGGGGATGGCTCGACAAAACGTCTGGAAAGGGCGCCGTCGACGCGGCACTGGCCCGCCGGATCGTGCTCTCCGTCCAGAAGGCGCAGGCAGCGCTCCACGCCGGGCGGGATGGCGGGCCTCTTGGGCAGCGCCTTGCCATCCTTCCCGAAGCCGGGCATCTCCATGTCAACGATCTGCTGGCGCAATGCCAAGAGTCGCTGGATTATATGGTCAGCCCCCCGCTGGTCCTCAACTGGCTGGCCACGAAGCTGCACATCGTTTATCGTCACGCACGGCTGCGCGGGCGGAAGCCAACCGCCTGACCCGACATGAGATTGACGCAATGAAGCGTTAGACTTGCGGCGTCTTGCGGGGAAAGGCCGGGGGAAACGCTTTTTTTTGCTGGACAGCAAGTATAAAAAGAACTATTATCGTTTTTGCGAATGGGAGTTCTGGCTTGCGGAGCTATAGGGGAAACGAAGGGGAAACCGGATTCCCCATATCCATTTCTCATTGTCAAAAAACGGTTCCCGGTGTACTTTCCGGAAGAGACAGAATCCTTGTTCAGCCAACCATTGTCATAAGGGAGGTTTCCCATGGCTAACCAGTTTGAAATCTATAAGTGTGAACGCTGCGGCACCGTCATCGAAGTGCTTTTTGCCGGCGACGGCCCGCTTTCCTGTTGTGGCCAGGCCATGAAGCTCATGGCCGACAAAGCCGTCGACGGCGCCAAGGAAAAGCATGTGCCCGTGATTGAAGCCAACGGCGAGGGCTGTAAGGTCAAGGTCGGTTCCGCTCCTCATGTGATGGAAGAAACCCACTGGATCGAATGGATCGAAGTCACCGCCGCCGACGGCAAGCGCTATAAGAAGTTCCTGAAGCCCGGCGATGCGCCCGAGGCCGATTTTTGCATCCCGGCGGACAAGGTTGTTTCCGCCCGTGAATACTGTAACCTCCACGGCCTGTGGAAGGCATAAACGCCTATAGGCCACTTGACAACGACGGCTCTTTTTGGCTGTAACAGTCCCCGTTGGAGATGTTCCTTATACCTCTAACCCCCGTAGGCCGAGTCAGGCTTCACGGGCAGGAGATTGACAATGCAGAAATATGTTTGCGATGTGTGTGGCTATGAATATGATCCCGCCGCCGGTGACCCTGACAGCGGCATCGCCCCCGGTACCGCTTTTGAAGATCTGCCCGAAGATTGGGTCTGTCCCGTCTGCGGCGCTTCCAAGTCGGACTTCTCCGCTGCCTAAGAAGCGGCTCGTCTGAACGTGCAGAATAGGGGGTGTGACGGGCTTCGTCGCACCCCTCTCCATGTTTTTGTACTCACCTCAAACATGCCTGAAAGGATTTTGTCACTATGAAACCCGTTGAACTGGCGAAAGATATTTTCTGGATCGGGGCCGTCGACTACAACAAGCGCAACTTCCACGGCTACAGCCGTTCCCCGCGCGGCACGACCTACAACAGCTACCTCATCCGTGACGAGAAGAACGTCGTGTTCGACACGGTGGACAACGACTACGCCGGAACCATGTTCTGCCGCCTCGCCAAGCTGATGCCGCTCGACAAGGTCGACTACATCGTCGTGAACCACACCGAAAAAGACCATGCCGGCGCCCTGTGCCAGTTGGTCGAGCGCTGCAAGCCTGAAAAGATCATCACGTCGACCATGGGCAAGCGTTTCATGGAAGCCCAGTTCGACACCACCGGATGGCCCATCGAAGTGGTCAAGACCGGCGATGTGATCAACATCGGCAAACGGAACATCCATTTTGTGGAAACCCGTATGCTGCACTGGCCCGACAGCATGGTTTCCTACATCCCCGAAGACAAGCTCCTCATCAGCAACGACGCCTTCGGGCAGAACATCGCCTCCACCGAACGCTTTGCGGATCAATACGACCGCTGCGTGCTGGAAAAGGCGATCAAGGAATACTACTACAACATCGTCCTGCCCTTCTCCCCGCAGGTTCTCAAGACGCTTGATCTTGTGGCTTCCCTGAAGCTCGACATCGAAATGATCGCCCCCGACCACGGCCTCATTTGGCGCGGCAAGGACGACTGCCAGTATATCCTCGACACCTACCGCGCCCTTGCCGAACAGAAGCCGCAGCAGCGCGCCGTCATCGTCTACGACTCCATGTGGGGCTCCACCGGCATCATGGCCTCCGCCATCGCCTCCGGCCTTGAGGACGAAGGCGTGCCCGTCCGCATCATCGACATCCAGAAGAACCACCACAGCGACGTAATGACCGAACTCGCCGACTGCGGCGCGGTCATCGTGGGTTCCGCCACGCACAACAACAACGTGCTGCCCGGCATCGCCGACGTGCTGACCTACATGAAGGGCCTCCGCCCCCAGAACCGCGTGGGCGCGGCGTTCGGCTCCTACGGTTGGTCCGGCGAATCCCCGAAGATCATTCAGGAATGGCTCGCGTCCATGAACATGGACATGCCCGCCGATCCCGTAAAGTGCCTGTTCGTGCCCAAGCATGAAGGCCTGTCCCAGTGCGTCGCGCTCGGCAAGGCCGTTGCCGCTGCGCTTAAAGCGAAGTGCTGATGTTCCGGGGGGAAGCCGTGGGGCTTCCCCCCGGCCTCCCGTTCCGGCGGCGAAGGCAATGCGGCACACGGGGCATTCGTGAATAATGAGGAGAGGCGGGGCGGGTTTTGGAAAACCGCCCCGATATGCCGTTGAACAAGAATCCTTCCCAACGCGGCGTACCGTCAAATTTTTTCAAAGGAGCCTGAGGAGACTGGGCTCCCGCAACGTATCCGGCCCAAGGCCGGAAACGAACATCATGGGGGAATTCTATGGATGTTGTCATGCTGTCACGGCTGCAGTTCGCCGTGACCGTCTTTTTCCACTTCATCTTTGTCCCGCTGACCCTCGGACTCGTGGTTCTTCTCGCCATCATGGAGACGCTCTACGTCCGTACGGGCAATGAAGTGTACAAAAGGATGACCAAGTTCTGGGGAAAGCTGTTCCTCATCAATTTTGTCCTCGGCGTCGTGACCGGGATTACCCTTGAATTCCAGTTTGGGACCAACTGGTCCCGCTATTCGGAATACGTGGGCGACATCTTCGGCTCGCTGCTGGCTATCGAGGCTACCGCCGCCTTCTTCCTTGAGTCCACCTTCCTTGCGGTGTGGGCTTTCGGCTGGGAGCGCGTGAGCAAAAAAATCCACCTGACCGCGATCTGGCTCGTGGCCATCGCCTCGAACCTGTCCGCCCTGTGGATCATCCTCGCCAACGGCTGGATGCAGAACCCCGTCGGCTACGTCATTAAGAATGGCCGCGCCGAGCTGTCCAGCTTCTTTGAGGTCGTGACCAACCCCTTCGCATGGAGCCAATATTTCCACACGATTTTCGCCGCGTGGATGCTCGGCGGCTTCTTTGTGCTCGGCGTCTCCTCGTGGCACCTGCTCCGCAAGAACGAATTGGATCTGTTCAAGCGTTCCGTGCGCATCGCCGCGCCCTTCACCCTGATCCTCGTCCTGCTGCTCGGCCTTCAGGGGCACCATCACGCGCAGGTCGTCGCGGAAATGCAGCCCGCCAAGCTCGCCGCCATGGAATCCCATTGGGAAACCGGCACCCATGTCCCCATGTATCTCCTCACATGGCCTGATCAGGACAACCATACCAACAGCATTGAGGCCCTGCCCATCCCCGGCCTGCTGAGCCTGCTGGCCTTCAACTCCCCAAGCGCGGAAGTGAAGGGCCTTGACGCCTTCCCCGCCGAAGACATTCCCCCGGTCCTTCCCACCTTCCTCTCCTTCCGCTTCATGGTGGCCTGTGCGGGCCTCTTCGTGCTGCTGGCCATCGCCGCGTGGTGGCGGAGAAAGGATCTCGAAAACCATCCCCTGCTCATGAAGGCGCTGATCTACGTGATCCCCCTGCCCTACCTTGGGATCATGGCGGGTTGGGCCGTGGCCGAAATAGGCCGCCAGCCGTGGATTGTTTATGGCCTCATGCGGACCTCCGACGCCGTGTCGCCGGTCCCCACGTCCTCTGTAGGACTCTCGCTCGCGGCTTTCATCGTCATTTACACCTTCCTCGGCATTCTGGACATCTACCTGCTCCGCAAGTATGCCAAGAAGGGCCCGGAAGCCGCCCCTGAAGCGCAGGCCTAGCCCCGCCATCCTACCCTAAGAGAGGATTACCAATATGCTTGAAACCACTTGGTTTGTTTTGTGGGGACTGCTCTGGGCGGTCTACTTTGTCCTGGATGGCTTCGACTTCGGCATGGGAACCCTGCTGCCTTTCCTTGCCAAGAACGATGAGGAAAAACGCATCATCTACAACGCTGCCGGCCCGTACTGGGACGGCAACGAAGTGTGGCTCATCACGGCCGGCGGCGTGACCTTCGCCGCGTTCCCCAAGGCCTACGCGGTGATGTTCAGCGCGCTCTACGCTCCGCTGCTCATCCTGCTCTTCGCCCTGATCTTCCGCGCGGTATCCTTCGAGTTCCGCAACAAGAAGGACTGCCCCCAGTGGCGCAAGTTCTGGGACGCCTGCCAGTTCCTCGGCAACTTCCTGCCCGCGCTGCTGCTCGGCGTAGCCTTCGCCAACCTGTTCATGGGCATCCCGATTGACGGCGACGGCGTATACCACGGCAACATCATCAAGCTCCTCAACCCCTACGGCCTCGCCGGCGGCATCTTCTTCGTGCTGATCTTCTGCCTGCACGGTGCGCTCTGGCTGGCCCTCAAGTCCGAAGGCGACATCCATGAACGCGCCGTCGGCGCGGCGCAGGTGGTCTGGCCTCTTGTCCTTGCCGCAGCCCTGATTTTCCTCGCCCTGACCGCGTTCTACACCAACCTGTATGCCAACTACGCCGCACATCCCACGCTGCTCGTCTTCCCGATCCTCGCGGTGGCTTCCCTGCTCACCGTGCGGGTGATGATCGGGGCCGACAACCTGCTCGGCGCGTGGTTCTTCAGCGCGCTGTTCATCATTGCCGTGACCTTCTTCGGCGTGTTCGGCATGTATCCCGGCATCATCATTTCCAGCATCGATCCCGCGTACAGCGTAACGGTGCTCAACGGCGCTTCCAGCCCGCTGACCCTCAAGATCATGCTCGGCGTGACCCTCTGCTGCATTCCCGTGGTCATCGCCTATCAAGCGTGGGTTTACTACACCTTCGCCCACAAGGTGACCCCTGAAAGCCTTCAGAAGGACGATCACGCGTATTAAGTTATGTGGGGGAAGGGAGAAGGAACCCTTCTGGAGAAGGGTTGCCTTCTCCCCTCCCCCACACCCCCTCCCCTCATCCTCCCAAGACTTTTAACTGGTGGGGAGGCCGCGCGGAGGGAGTCCCCGTTACGGGGCACATG